>JAISLN010000275.1 GCA_031290835.1 Prevotellaceae bacterium | reverse complement strand
CTTCTTTTCAAGCGCGTAGCTGTAGATAATCTTTCCCCTATGGTTGATGAAAAAGAAGCGGAACGCATCGGCGGCGGCGGAGCAAAAGGTGAAGCCGGGGTCGGGGCTGCAAAAGCGGGTGCCGTCCGTGGGCTTGACCTCGCGGGCGAGCGCGCCGGCGGAGTTCACCACGTAGCTTACCGACGACGAGCCCGGCCGGAGGTGCTGAAAGTTGTGGATGTGCCCGCAGAAGTAGGCGTCCACCCCGTGCCGCTCAAGGATGGGGGCGAGGCAGGCCTGCAGGTCCGAGCGCTCGGCGTCATCCTTTTTGGTTTGGGCGTAAACGGGGTGGTGGCCGATGACTATCTTCCACTCCTCGGTAGCGGCCTCCAGCACGGAGTCTATCCAGCGCAGCTGCGGCGCGGGGTCGTGGCGGTGGGCGTCGGGGTAGGTGAGGGTGTCGCGGCGGTACTTGCCTATCAGGGGCGTGGTGTTGATGAAGACGAGGAGGCAGCGCGCGCCGTCGTCCGCCGTGAGGGTTTTGGCGTAGTAGTAGGCGGGGGCGCTCCAGCGGCGGCTTACGCGGGAGTAGTCCAGCACGGCCTGCGTGCTGCCCCGGTACTCGTGGTTGCCGCACACCGCGCACCACTCAATCATCAGCTCGGGGTGGCCGTAGATGAGCTCGAAGTTGGTCATCCAAAGGGGGTCGCTCACGCTCGCCACGCCGTTGAAGTGGTGCACGTCGCCGGCGGCGGCGATGAGCTCCACGTCCACCTCCTCGGCAAGGCGCCCCATGATGGCGGCTATGGGCTTCTGCTCGTAGTAGCCGTTGCGCCCCATGTCGCTCGCGACGATAAAGTTGACCGCCCCTTCGGGAACGTCGGGCAGGCTGACGCTCGCGCTTTCCCTGCACGCCGCGCCAAGCAGCACAACGCTCAGCGCGGCAAGTATAATTTTCTGTTTCATGTTAACTAGTGAATAATGCATAGTGAATAGTGAATAACGCATAGTGAATAATGCTATTCGCTATGCGCATAGCGCATAGCGAATAACGCACAGTAAATGCTGCCGGTTAGTTGCTCCCAAATGCTCCGAAGTAGGCCGACGGGGCGGGCGACTTGTACTCCTTTCCGTTGACGGTAATCCCCGGATTGCTGAAGTAGGGCGTGAAGCCGGTGAAGGCGCCGGTGAGCGCGGGGGAGCCCGGCCTCAGGTGAAAATCCCACGCGGCGCTGTAGGTGTAGCTCAGCGGCGGGTTGTCGGCAAAGGGGAAGCTCACAAAGAGCGGATCGCCTACGCCTGCCGACGCGCCACGCACGTCGTGGTCGCCGTAAACGACGTCCGTTACGCCGGACCTGAAGCCGTCGTAGGCGGTAGTGGTGCCGTTGGCCACGTGCTGCGCAACGCTGCTCGCGACCGTTCCCGAGGCGTAGTAGCTGTAGTCAATGTGGCTGTTCAGGTCGGGGCCTTCGCCTGCATCCACGCCAAAGTCGGGCGCCTTGGCGGCAAACATGCAGCTCACGATAAGGTTGTTGTAAACGTTGACGAGGCATCCCGACTCCGCCCACACCGAGCCGCCCTTGGGCTTGTTGGGGTCGCGCCGCCAGCCGGCGTTGACGATGGTGTTGTTGTAGGCGTTGATTTGCGCCTGCGCGCGCGTTTCCGAGGCGCCCGAGTTGGAGAGCTTAAAGCCGTTGGTGTTGGGGCTGTACATCAGGTTGTAGGCGGCGTCGACCTTGCAGCCGGCCTTTACGTTGATGGCCTCGCCGCCCGCCTCGCCGCAGGCGTAGAAGAAGTTGTGGGCAAAGAGGCAGCGGCCGCCCTGCACGTAGATGGCGTCCTCGCCCGTGCTGCGGAAGGTGGAGTTGACGATGACGTAGCTGCCGCTGGGGTTGTTGGTGTTGAACGCCACCATGCCCTCGCCGCCCTCCGACTTGAACAGCCCCTTCGTGACGGAGGGGGAGGTGACGGTGGTTACGGCGCCGGTGTACTCCACCAGCGCGTGGTCGAGGAGTATCTCCGCGCACGTTTCGCTTCCGATGATGCCGCCCCAGAGTCGGGCAAAGGTGTTTTCGGCAGTGCGCTCGGCGGCGGGCACGGTAAAGGTTACGGGCGCCTCTGCCGTGCCGTAGCAGTAGAGGTTGCCGTCGACGATGAGCTCCACCTTCGTGCCGTTTTCGTCCTGCCCCGCCGTGCTGATGATTACCTCAACGCCCTCCTCGATGGTGAGCGCCTTGCCCGCCGGCACGCGGAGGTGCCCCGTAACGCTGATGACGGAGTACTTGCTCCACGTTCCCTCCACGTCTCCCTGAACGCTCACGGGGTCGCTCGTCGAAACGGTTACGGAGCAGTGCGCCTCCTCGCCCCCGTCGGCGGCGGTGGCGGTGATGACGGCGCTGCCCGGCTTGAGGGCGACCACCTCGCCGCCGGCAACGGTGGCCACCTCGGCGCTGGAGGTGCTCCAGCGCACCTCCTGGTTGGCGGCGTTGGCGGGGTAAAAGGTTACCGATAGGGCTTGCCGCCCGCCCGGCTTGAGGGTGAGCGACTCCTGCGAGAGGGCAATGCCCCGCACGGAGAGGTCTTCCTTGTCGTCGGTGCACGCCGGCAGCAGCGCGGCGGCCGCCAGCGTGAGCGATAGCAGCGCAGCTGCGGCGCCTGTTTTCTTCATTTTCATGCTTGTCTTCATGTTGTTGCTGTTTTTGTTGTTTGTTTTTGTTGTTTGTTTTTGTTTGTTTGTTTGTTAATGGTAGCTACTTAATTAGTGAACAGTGAACAGTGAATAACGTATAGTAAGCAATTCCTGCATAGGAGGCGCTTCCTGCAACTGTTCGCAGGCTGAACGGCACCCCGTTCAGGGGGCTAACCACGTATGCGGTCAGGGGCTGACTATATGTGTGAGGGCGATGAGCATGCATGCCATTCGCCGCTGTGGGTTGCTTACTATTCACTATTCATTATTCATTAAAACCTGTACCTCGCCCCTACCTGTACCGCCTGCCCGTAGTAGTCGCGGCGCACGGTGGTGGCGCCGCTGCGGGATTCGTAGCCCTCCACGCCTTCGTTGGCGGCGTTTTGTTGCTTGATGTAGCGCAGCAGGGGGGTGTTGAGCAGGTTGGCGGCCTTGGCAAAGAGGGTTAGGCCGACCTTGAGGCGCTTTTCGGCGGCGGCGTCCAGCTGCAGGTATCCGCCCTGCCAGACGTCGCTGTTGGCGTAGCGCGACACGGCGTAGAGGTGCTCGCCGGTGTAGGCTACGGCCAGCTGCGCGTCCCAGCCGCTGCGCGCGCCCCTGTAGAGCAGCGTGAGGTTGGCGGCGTGCCGCGACTGCCCGCTGAGGGGGCGCGTTTGCGCCACGTTCTTTACGAGGATGCGCTCGGCGGCGGCGGCGGCGGGGTTGTCGTAGCTGAGCAACTTGGTGGTGGTGATCTGCGAGTGCGTGAGGGTGTAGCTGCCCTTCAGGCCAAAGGCGTAGAAGTACTTGGTAGCGTCCAGCTCCAGCCCGTAGCAGGTGGCGCTACCAAAGTTGCCGGGCATGTAGAACGTTCCCTGCCCCTGCACCACCATCCCGTACTCGATGGGGTTGGCGAGCCGCTTGTAGAAGACGCCCGCCATGAGCTGCTCCGAGGGGCGGGGGAAGTACTCGTAGCGCAGCTCTGCGCTGTGCGCCACGGTGTGCTTCAGGTCGGGGTTGCCCGCCTCCGTGAAGTCTTCGTTGAGGATGCGGTAGGGCACGATTTCAAAGAATCCGGGGCGGCTGATGGACTTGTAGTAGGCGGCGCGCAGGCTGCTGCTACCGCCCGCGGGCGAGTACTTCAGGTGGAGGCTTGGCAGGAGGTCTGCGTAGCGCTGATTGCCGGCGTTGGGCACGCCGGCAATGGCGTACCTGAGGTCGTAGCCCTGCCGGGTGTGCTCCATCCGCAGGCCGGCGGTGAGGTGCAGGGCTCCCAGCGCCAGCTTGGCCTGCCCGTAGGCCGCCGCAATGCGCTCGGAGGCATCGTAGCTCAGGGGGTTGCCCACCGCGCCGTGGGGGGTGAAGACCATGAAGCTGATTTCGCTGTAGTCGCTCCAGTCCACGCCCCGGATGAGGTTGCTGCGGGCGCCGTCGGGCTTGCCCGCGTCGTAGGGCCTAAAGTCGTACTGGTTGAAAAAGCTGCTGCGCCGCTTGTCGCGGTAGAGCGCCCCCGCCGCCAGCTCCGCCGCCACGCCCCGCTCGCCCGCGGCGAGGGTGTAGGCAAGGTTGAGGTACCCCGCCCAATCCTCGTCGGCGTTGCGCTCCCAGCGGCGGTCGGCGCCGCCGAGCGTTACCACCGAGGTGAGGGTTTCCGCCCCGCTCTTCACGGTGGCCTGCGTGTGGATGGAGGTGTTGTCGGGCGTTTCGTTGAAGGCGCCGGAGTAGGCCGCCGCCCAGCCCACCCTGAGCGCCCCGCTGCCCGGGCGGTGGTCGCCCCGGAGGGTGCTGCTGGCAATGCGCTGGCGGTTGAGGCGAAAGCGGGTATCGAAGGCAAGGTTGTAGTCGCCCTGCGCGGGGTTGTAGCCGATGATAAGGTCGGTCTTGCGGTTGTCCCTCACCTGCACCTCGCCAAAGTCCATGTAGGCGTTGTACCACATCAGCCGGTGGCGGGGGCCAAAGCGGTAGTCGAGCTTGGCGTGCAGCCCGTAGCGGGTGTGCTGCTCCGAGTAGGTGCGGTCGTTTTTGTCGGTGAGCACGGGGAGGTTGGAGGCGTCGCTGGTGGCGGTGGCGGCGCCGTAGTAGGCGCTGTTGCTGCCCCGGTAGCTGCGCCGACAGCTGCCCGCCAGCATGAGGCCCAGCCGCCCGCCCAGCAGCCGGTCGCCAAAGGAGAAGCCGCCCAGCAGGTCGGGCGGTGCGCCGCCCGAGCGGAGGCGCATCAAACCGGAGGAGAAGTCGCGGGGCTTGGCGGGGTAGCTCTCCCCGTACAGCTCGTAGGGAGAGGACTTGGCGGCCGCCCCCGCGTCGAAGGAGTAGAAGCTGCGGGAGAGGAAGAGGGCGCTGTAGCCGGTGGATAGGCTCACCTGCGCCGTGCGGCGGGCCGGAGCGTCCTTCATGGCGAGGTTCACCGCGCCGCCCACCGCGTCGCCCTCCATGTCGGCGGTGAGCGACTTGGTTACCTCAAGCCTATCCAAGAGCTCCGAGGGGAAAATGTCTAAGGGAACAAAGCGATTCTTGCTGTCCGGGCTGGGTATCTTCACGCCGTTCACCAAGGTGTAGCTGTAGCGCTTGTCCATTCCCCTCAGGATGGCGTACTGCCCGTCGCCGCTGCTGGTGCGCTCAACCGTAACCCCCGAAACGCGCTGCACCACGTTGGCCACCGTCACGTCGGGCGAAAGCTCAATAGCCTTTGCGCTCACCACGCTCACCACGCTCGGCGAGATGCGCTCGGCGCTGCGGGCGGCGGCCTCGGTATCGCCTGCGGCGCTCCCGTACACCACCACCTCGCCCACCTCCAGCTGCGCCGGCTCAAGGCGAATGGTCAGCACCTCAGGCTTTGCCCCGGCGCTGCCAAAGGGCACCTCCATCGCCTTGTACCCAAGGTAGCTGCACCGCAGCACCCCGTCGCTGCGCGAGGCGCTGATGGCAAAGCTGCCGTTGAGCCCGCTCACGGCGCCCGCCGTCGGCTCCTCCTTCAGCACAACCATGGCGCCCACCAACTCCTCGCCCGTTTGGGCATCCTTCACAACGCCCCGGATGGAGGCCGCCGACGCAGCGCCGGCAAGCAGCACAAAAAAAACAAGCGGAAAAAAATACCTCATTTTGCTTCCCTAAAAGATTTCGGCAGCAAAAGTAGGCGCAAGATGTTACAGCCACGTTGCGGCTTCGCTACATGTCAGCTGTGGAGGGGTGAAGATTTGGGAGCGGCGAGCGCAAAAAAAGGGCTGCCCAACGCTTGGCGAGCAGCCCTTTTTCCTTGCCTCCCCTACGCTTCAGAGCAGGTTGGGGAATACGAGCGAGAAGATGAGTATCAGCATGCCCAGCGCCAGCACGAGGGCTGTTTTTTGCCCCGCGCCCTTCCACTCCTTGAGGATAATTCCCCACACGTTGCTGAAAGTTACGTTGAGCGACATGAGGATGCTCCACGAAAAGGCCATCATCACCGGGCTACCCTTCAGGTAGCTCTGCCCCACGCCCAGCCCAAAGAACTGCGAGTACCACAGAACGCCCGCCAGCGCACAGAAGAGCAGGTTGTTTATCAAAATTTTCGGGGGGACGCTCAAGTAGCTCCTTCCCGTGCCGTTCCTGATGTTTTGCTGCACGCAGTAGGCGCAGTTGGTGATAAAGCCGCCAACGGTTACCAGCAGTATTACGGGGTTGAGGGCAAACAGGGCTTGCGCCCCGCCCTCCACCGCCGCCTTTCGGATAGGCTCGCCGGCGTTGAGCCCAAGGTTGAAGCAGGCGCTCATCACGCCCGCCAGCAGCGCTATCAGCAGGCCCTTCTTCAGCGCAAAGTCCTTCACGGCGGCGCGCTTTTCCGCCTCGCTCATGCTCTTCGAGCGCAGGCTTCCGGCGTAGCCGATGGTGGCAATGCCCGCCACCGTTACCCCAACGCCGAGCAGCAGCGCCAGACCGCTGCCCGACAGCAGGCTGTCGCCCTTTTGCAGCGCCGGGATGAGCGTGCCAAAAGCGGCGCAGGTGCCCAGCGCCAGCGACTGCCCAAGGGCAACGCCAAGGTAGCGCATGCTCAGCCCAAACGTCAGCCCGCCCACGCCCCACAGCACGCCGTAGCCCACCGCCTTGAGGGCGGCCGCAGCGTCCACCGAGAGGATGGCGACGAGCGAGCTGCCGGCGTTCACCGCCAGCAGCGCCCCCAGAAGGGGAAAAACGAGCCACGCAAAAACGCCCTGCACCAGCCAAAAGTTTTCCCACCCCCACCCCTTTACCTTCTTAATGGGCACGTAGGAGCTCGACTGCCCAAAGCTGCCTACGGCAATAATGATAAGACCTATAAAAATGTTTGACATAGCGAAGAAATTTTAAATTTTGAATCCTAAATTTTGAATTAGCAAAAGAAATTTTGAATTTTGAATTTTAAATTTTAAATTGGCTGACGCAAAATATCCCGCGCTTCGCGTAATTCAAAATTTAAAATTCAAAATTTCCTCACTTTCTGTTGCTCAGCACCTCCTTTTCGTAGCGCTGAATTTCCTTGATGTAGCCCTCCGCCGGGAGGGTTCCGTTTTTGACGCAGAAGTAGTCGTACACGGCGCTCCACGGGAGGGCCTTTGCCTCCTCGAGGAGGGCGAGGCGCTCAAAGTTTTGCTCTTCGGCTTCGTACCTGCGCAGCAGCTCCAGCGGCTCCAGCAGGGCCTGCAGCAGGGCTTTTTGCGTAGCGCGGCTGCCCACCACGTAGGCGCCAATCCGGTTGATGGAGGCGTCGAAGTAGTCCAGCCCGATGTTGGTGCGGCTCAGCGCTCCTGCGCGTACAATTTCCTGCGCCAGCTGCAGCACGCTGTCGTTGAGTATCACCACGTGGTCGCTGTCCCAGCGCACGGGGCGGCTCACGTGCAGCAGGATTTCCGGCATGTAGAGCAGCAGCGAAGAAATCTTATCGTACGTTTCCTCCGTGGGGTGAAAGTGCCCCATGTCGAGCGTAGCCATAAGGCCGTTCTGCACGGCGTAGCCCATGTAGAACTCGTGCGAGCCTACGGTAAAGCTCTCCAGCCCGGTGCCAAAGAGCTTGCTCTCTACGGCGTCCTTCACGTTGGGCAGCTTCACGGCAAAAATTTTATCCAGCGACTCCTTCAGGTTCTTGCGGTACAAGTACCTGTCCACCGTAATGTCCTTTGAGCCGTCGTGCACCCACAGGTTGTGGCACGCCTTTGAGCCGAGCTGCCTGCCCATTTCGTCGGCCACGCGGCGGCTGCGGATGGTGTGCTCAACCCAAAAGTCGCGGATGCCTTGGTCGCGGTGCGCCAGCGTCATGTCGCCGCTCTTGGGGTGCGAAAAGCTCGTGCTGTTAAAGTCCAGCTTCAGCCCGTTGTCCTTAGCCCAGTCAATCCAGCTTTGGAAATGCTTGGGCTCAATTTCGTTGCGGTCAACCTTTTGCCCGCCAAAATCGCCGTAGATGGCGTGTATGCTCACGCGGTGGCGCCCGGGGATGAGCGACGCGGCTTTCTTAATGTCCGCCTTCACCTCCTCAATGCTTCGCGCCTTGCCCGGGTAGCTGCCGGTAGCTTGTATGCCGCCGGTGAGCGGGCCGGCGGCGTTCTCAAACCCGCTAACGTCATCTGCCTGCCAGCAGTGCAGCGACAGCGAAACTTGCTGCAAGGTATCCAGCGCCTTTGCCGCATCAACTCCAAGCTCGGCATACCGGGCTACCGCCTCGTCGTACGCCTTTTTCACTTTTTCTTCCAAATTCATTTTCTTTTAGTTTTAAATAGTTCAACAAGCTCCGTAGAGCACAAAAAAATTCAGCACATCGCTGCGGTTGCTTTTATAAAAATTGCTACCTTTGGGGCACCCCCGTGCACGATAGTGCGCAATATGATTTGGCAAAGATGGGCTTATTTTGAGAATTATGAAGTTAAGATAATGATTTTTTCACTGTAATTTTTGACCTTTTTTTGGATGGATACCGACAAAGATATTCGCTACTTAGTAGCCAGCGAGCTTGACTTGCAGTGGGGTTTAACCGTTTGCTCCATTGGTTTTCAGGATATTAACCCGAGCGAAGCCTATCCGCCGCAGCACCACCCCAAGGCCTACCTCTTTACCCCCAAGCGGGGGCGCGTGCTCGACGAGTACCAGCTGATATACATCACGCGCGGCAAGGGCAAATTTTGCTCCGCCAACCATCGCTCTGTTGCCGTAAAGGAGGGAATGATGTTTTTGCTTTTCCCCGGAGAGTGGCACACCTACTACCCTTCGGAGCGAACGGGGTGGAGCGAATACTTCATCGGATGCAGGGGCTACACGATGGACCAGCGAATGGCAAAAGGTTTTTTGCAAAAATCCAAGCCGGTCTTTCAGGTGGGCCTAGACGAAGAGGTGGTGCGCCTCTACCACAAAGCCATGGAGGTAGCCCGCAAGCAGCGGCCGGGCTTTCAGCAGATGCTCTCGGGGATTGTCAACATGCTGATAGGGATAGCCTACTCAAAAGATAAGGCAATGAGCTTTCAGGACAAGAAGGTGCAGCAACAAATCGACAAGGCGCGCATTATCATGCTGGAGCACGTGTGCAAAAAAATAACCCCCGAAATGATTGCCGACCAGCTGGGCATGAGCTACTCGTGCTTTCGCAAAACGTTTAAGGAGTACACAGGCTTTGCGCCCATACAGTACATTCAGGAGCTCAAGTTGCAATACGCCAAAGAGCTGCTGTGGACAACGCAGCTCACCATCAAGGAGATTGCGTTTATGCTGAACTTTGATAACGCGGAATATTTTTCGGTGTTTTTCAAGAAAAAACAGCTGCTAACGCCGCTGGAATACCGCAGCTACTCCAAGGGGTTGGGCAACGTCCCCTCCCCCTACGCCATCGAAGAGGAAGAGGTAGAAGAAGAGGTAGAAGAATAACAGCGGGAGGGTGGCTACGGCTTCTTTTGGCGCTGGCTCATTTTCATAACCTCTATGCCGCACTCAATAATCAAGCCCAAGCCGTGCTTTTCGTTGTCGCCCACCGGACGGTTGTAGTAAAAAGGCAGGTCGTCGGCTATCCCCGTGCCGACGCAAACATCTTTGAAGTGTCCGTCTTCCGTAATCTTAGAGGTTTTCATGGCACGCCATCCGCTTAGCGCAATGCTGCGGTACGAGGCGGGTACCCAGCCTTCGTTTACCGCCTTGGCAACACCGTAGGTAAACAAGGCCGTAACCGACGATTCCTGGTAGGAATCGCTCTTGTCAAGCAGCTGACGCCAAAATCCCTGCCCGTCCTGATAGCGGGCAAATCCCACAATTTGCCGCTCCAGCAGCGCCTTTAGGGTTTCCTTTTGCGGATGATCGTCGGGCATTACGCTCAGCAGCTCGCACGTCGCCAGGGTTATCCAGCCGTTGGCGCGACCCCAGTAGGCAACGCCGTTGCGCTTGTAGGCGCTGTAGTAGCAATGGTAGTAGAGCTGCTTGCGCTCATCCCATAGGTAGCCCGCAATGTTGATAATTTGCTTTGCCGCATCATCGAGGTACTTGCTATCGCCGGTAATGTGCGCCAGCCTCGCCAAAAACACTACCCCCATGTAGGCGTCGTCTGCCCACACGGTCATTGGCTTCGGAAAAGTGCGGCAGAGCGTACCGTCGGGCAGCCGCTCCTGCCCCGAGGTGATGCGCACGCTGCCGTCCTCAAAGTACTTTTTGTAGGCGGCGTTGCTTTTGCCGGTCAGCTCGTACACGTCAATCACCGCAGCACCCATCGCGCCAAAGTCGTCCAGCTCCTTCATCGTCCAGAGCTGGCCGAAGCACCACGTGTGATGCTTGCGGTCGTTGCGAAACGTTGCCCTAAAGTATTCGTAGCTGTCAAAGCCAAACTTCACATGCTTCACGGCATAGTCCACGTACTGCGGCTCGTTCAGGTACTGCCCCAAATGAATCATGGCGCGGTCGAGCACGCCGTTGGAGTAGTGCCATTCGCCCAGCGGAGATTTGAACTTCACGTCTTCGCCCTTGGGAATATCCTTGGTGCTGAGGTAGGTTTTGCCGTCCTTCACGCCAACAAATTCGGTTATCGGCTGCCGCAAAATGTTGTCGGCAATGCTTCGGAGCGCTTGCTCATCGGTCTTTTGAGCGCCTGCACGCAGCGCGGCGCACGCAATAAGCAGAGGTAAAAAAATCTTTTTCATAGAGCAGGAGATTTTGAATTTTGAATTTTGAATGCCGTTTTAATTTTTCTTGCGCTACTCTTCTAACAATTTACGAGCGGACTATCCTTGGAAACTCTTTTTCCCTGCACACCATTACTTTTTTCCGTGTCCATGACCTATAATTTTTTATTCTTACTATTTTCCACAAGCCGCTTTAAGTCTTCAATCATCTTGTCTTTTTCTTCGAGGGTTTTGCGCTGTTCTTTGAGGGCTTTGCGCTGCTTTTCGATTACTTGGTCTTTTTCTTTGATTACGCCCACATATTTTTCCTCTACCTCCGATTTGGCGGAGGCAATTTGGCTGAGGTTGTGGCTTTTTGCCTCCTGGATGTAGTCGTATTCGGCTTTCTCCT
>JAISLN010000274.1 GCA_031290835.1 Prevotellaceae bacterium | reverse complement strand
TTTTCGCGTTGTGCTGCATCAGCGCTATTCGTCAGCAAATTTCAATCACCTTCATGCTCTTTTTGACGTCCTCCTCGTTCATTTTGGGGATGGAAACATTCAGCACTCCGTGCTCCATTTTTGCCGAGATTTTTTCCTTGTCGGCATTTTCGGGGAGAATCATCTTTTGCTCAAACTTGCTGTACGAAAATTCGCGGCGCAGGTAGAGAGAGCCTTCGTTCTTCTCCGAATTGTCATCCTTCTTCTCCATGGAGATAACGAGATTATTTTCGTCATCAATGTGGACGCAAAAGTCATCTTTGGTCATCCCCGGAGCGGCTACCTCAATCCTGTAATCGTTGGCAGATTCGACGACGTTGATAGCCGGCGCTGTTGCATTTGCCCGTGTCATCCAGTCGTTGCTGAATAAATCGCTAAATACGTCGGGCAACCAATTTTGGTTTCTTCTAATCAAGTTCATAATTAGCTCCTCCTATACTTTAAATGGTTAAACAATGGTTTTCGCAGTAGAGACTATCAAGGAGCGTGCCAACGAAAAATACAGACAATTTGTCGTGTTTTGGATGAAAATTGCTGAAATTTTGTCATTTTTTGTTTGTTGTGGTGATAAAAAAATGCTGCGCTGTCCGTGCTCAAAGGGTCGGCAGCGCAGCATGGCGTTTGGCAAATCCGCAGGATTTAGCGGGCGGCGAGGAGGTTTAGCGTGCTCTCCATGTTCACCGTCATTTCGGAAGCGCCAAAGTAGAACTTGGCGGTGTTGTCGTCAACAAAGCGCACCAGCTTGGTTGACTTGCCGTTTTCGCTCACCGACCACGTTTTGGTCGCCTCGTCAAACAGGAAGTCAGCCGAGGCGTTGCTGCCGAGCAGCTCAATGTGGTAGCCGTTGGCGGTGGACTTCACGTGGTATTCGCCCTTTTCGCCCTTCACGGTGGCGTCAACGCTAGCTATCGGCGATTTTCCCGTCCAGAACTCCAGCGAGTTGAACAGGATAACATCCAGAAAAAGCGAAACTTCGTACACGGGCACAACGCCCAGGCATACAAAAATAAGCTCATTAACCCACTTCTCGTTGGTCGCCTTTTTGTTCCAATCCAGCACCTTGTTGAACAGGCTGAACGAACCGATGCACGACGACGTCAACATCACGCTTGCTCCGATTAAAAGAGCGGCAACACTTACTTTAAATTTTTTCATCTTACTATTTTTTAATGAATCGGTAAAACCTGCATGTAGGCTTCATCCATGATTTTGTTTACGCTAACGAACATGCTCGTTTTTACTTGCACAGCGGCTATATTCTTTTCTTAATCTCCGCCGTTTCCTTTTCGTAGCCGGGCTTTTCGAGCAGGGCAAACATATTTTTCTTGTACGCCTCCACGCCGGGTTGGTCAAACGGATTTACGCCAAGCATGTACCCGCTTATGCCGCACGCTTTTTCAAAGAAGTAAATCAGCTCGCCGAGGGTGTGCTCGCTCAAGTCCGGCAGCACAAGGCGGATGTTGGGCACTCCGCCGTCCACGTGCGCCAGCTGCGTTCCCAGCTCAGCCATGCGGTTTACCTCGTCCACGCGCTTGCCGGCAAGGAAGTTCAGGCCGTCCAGATCATCCCCGTCGTGCGGGATGGTCATGCGGTGGTTGGTTTTTGCTACGCTCAGCACGGTTTCAAAGAGCATGCGCTCGCCGTCCTGCACGTACTGCCCCAGCGAATGGAGGTCGGTGGTGAAGTCCACGCTCGCCGTAAAAATGCCCTTTCCGTCCTTGCCCTCACTCTCGCCGTAGAGCTGCTTCCACCACTCGGCCACGAAGTGCAGCTTGGGGTTGAAGTTGGCCAGCACCTCCACCTTTTTGCCCTTTGCGTAGAGCGCGTTGCGCACGGCGGCGTACTGCGCCGAAAGATTTTTCTCAAAGGGAACGTCTGCTCCCGTGCCCTTTTCCATTTCGGCCGCGCCCCGCACCAGCGCGGCAACATCGACGCCGGCGCAGGCAATGGGCAGCAAGCCCACCGGCGTAAGCACGGAAAACCGCCCGCCCACGTTGTCGGGGATGACGAACGTTTTGTAGCCCTCCTTGCCGGCCATAGTGCGCAGAGCGCCTCGCGACTTGTCGGTAATGGCTACGATGCGATTTTTTGCCTCGCTCTTGCCGCAGGTTTGCTCCATAAAATTTTTGATGATGCGAAACGCCAGCGCAGGCTCGGTGGTGGTGCCCGACTTGGAAATAACGATGCAGGCAACCGACTTGCCCTGCAAGGTTTCCATCAGCTCAAAGAGGTAATCTTCGCCGATATTTTGCCCTGCAAACAGCACCAGCGGCGACTTTCGCTTGCTCTTGTCCTGCAGCGCGTCAAAGGAGTGCGACAGCGCGTCGATTACGGCTTTTGCGCCCAAGTACGAGCCGCCGATGCCGATGACCACTACCACCTCTACGCCGTTGCTCAGCTTGGCGGCGGTGGCTTTTATGTCGGCTATTTCGTCGGCCGAAATGGAGGTTGGCAGGTTGAGCCAGCCCAAAAAGTCGCTCCCCTTTCCGCTGCCCGCGTGAAGCGTGCGCAGCGCGTCCATGGCTTTGCCTTGCAGCGGTTGCAGCTCGGCGGCGCTCACCGCGCCCAATGTTTTTGAAATGTCTAAATGCAGCATATAATTTTCTGCTTAATAAATTTGTCCTTATTCTTAAATTCTTCCTTATTCATTCTCCACTACTTCAGCTCCTCCGTCAGCTTGGCGATTTCCCGCTGAGCATTTGCGCCCTCGTAGAGTATTCGGTACATAGTTTCGGCAATGGGCAGCTCCACCTTGTAGGTCGCGTTCAAGTCGTGCATGCACTTGGTGGCGTAGTACCCTTCGGCCACCATGCTCATTTCGAGCTGCGCGTCCTTTACGCGGTAGCCTTTGCCTATCATGTTGCCAAACGTGCGGTTGCGGCTGAACTGCGAGTAGCATGTAACCAGCAAATCGCCAAGGTAGGCCGACTGCGCAGGCTCGCGCTGTTCGGGGAATATTTTTTGCAAAAACCGCTTAATCTCTATGTGAGCGTTGCTCACGAGCACCGCCTGAAAGTTGTCGCCAAAGCCCAGCCCGTGGCAGATGCCGGCTGCCACCGCGTAAATATTTTTCAGCACGGCGGCGTACTCCGTTCCGTGAATGTCGGTGCTGAAAACGGGGCGCAAAAACGGCCCCGCAAAGACCTTTGCAACGGCGCGGGAGTTGTCCAAATCCTTGCAGGCAAAGGTAAGGTACGAAAGGCGCTTGAGCGCAACCTCCTCCGCATGGCAGGGACCCGTAACAATGCCCATGTTGGCAAACTCCGCCCCAAAGGCGTCGTGCATGTACTCCAGCACGGTTTTGTTGCTTTCGGGCAAAATGCCCTTCACCGCCGATACGATAAACTTACCCTCTAAGCTTTCCGTAAGCCCTTCCATCCACACCTCAATAAACGCCGAGGGGATGACCACAATGAGCACGTCGCTGTTGCGAACGGCTTGGTTTACGTCGGCGTAGAGCGCGAGCTTGTTGGCGTCGAACTCCACCTCCGTCAGGAATTGCGGGTTGCGACCGTCTGCGGCAATGCGGTCAACAAATTCCTGCTCGCGCACGTACCAGCCTACGGTGGCAAGATTTCCGGTGAGCAATTTGGCTATGGCCGTAGCCCAGCTGCCGCTGCCCAGCACCGTATAGCGCGCATTTGGTTGTATTTTTATCTCCATAAAAAATTTTCGAGAGAGGGGTACAAAGTTAGCACTTAATACGGTAAGATTACCGCCTTGCACAAAAAATTATGGCAATTTGGTATTTCAAGGCATTATTCATACATTTGCATCACAGTTAACCAAATCTTTATAAAAAAATGGCGCATAAAATTAGCACAGATTGTACCGCGTGTGGTACGTGTATTGACGAGTGTCCGGTTGAGGCAATTTCTCCGGGTGATATCTATCAGATAGATCCCGATATTTGCACCGACTGCGGCACTTGTGCGGATGCTTGCCCGTCGGGTGCGATTAGCCCCGCGTAAGCACGATTTTCTTACTCTATTATTCGGAAAAGAGGCTGGCTCATTCGCTATGCGGGCAGCCTCTTTTTTTTAGTTCAGCTGTTGAATAAACGTTTGAGACGCTAAGCTACCCATGAAAAAGCTATTCACCGCAAATCCCTCTATGCAGCTGTTGCTGCTTCTTTTTGTTTTTTCCGCTGCGCTAATGCTGACCGGCGTTGTGAGCGTAGCGCTTGCCCCTGTTTTCGGCTTTTCGCCTTTGCAGGTGCAGGACGGGTTGTCCCCAAGCAACCCTGCGCTGGCGCGCTACTTTTTGGTGACGCAGAGCGTTGGAGTTTTCATGCTGCCGCCGGTGCTTGCCGCATTCTTTATTTTTCGGAAGCGCAGCTGCATTTTTCTTAGCGCAGCGCGTTGCCCCGATCAGCGCAGCGCCATGCTGACGGCGTTGGCGCTCATCTTGGCCGTTCCGTTCATCAGCTTTTCGGCCAACGTCAACGCGCAGCTTCCGCTGCCCGAATGGGCTACGCGCCTCGACCACGACGCCACCGAGCTGTTTGCCGCGCTCATTTTTTCACCCGACGTAGCCACCCTGCTGCTCAACCTGCTGGTGATTGCCCTCATTCCGGCTGTGGGCGAAGAGCTGCTGTTTCGCGGCTACCTGCAGCGCGCGCTGTGGAGCTGGACAAAAAAACCGCACCTCGCCATATTCGTGTCGGCCGTAACGTTTAGCGCGATACACCTTCAGCTTGAGGGCTTCATCCCCCGCTTTCTGCTTGGGGCGCTGTTTGGCTACCTGCTCTACTGGAGCGGCAGCCTCTGGCTACCCATCATTGCGCACTTCACCAACAACGCCCTTAGCGTTGTTGCCTACTTCTACGCGGCGCGGCGCGGCGCGGACATCGAATCGCTGGAGGTGGAAACAAGCGTGAGCGCCCTGCTGGCGCTGGCGTCGGTGTTTGTAGCGGCCAACCTGCTGTCGCACATTCAGCGGCGCGAAAAGCTTCGCCGCAGGCGTCGCCCCTACCCCGCTTGAGCTGCCCTCTTTGCAGCAAGGTAAACGCGGCACGGCGCTATTTTTTTTGCGGCCTTTGCCCCGCTATTTTTTTGTTGTATATCAGCTGTTTCTTTTCTCTTTTTCCTTTCTTTTTCGCCCTAAAACGCATCTTTTTTTAACAATTTTTGCACAACTGCGAAAAAAACATTACCTTTGTCCGCTTTGCATTGAATGGATTTAATTGCGCAGAGTAATGAACACAACGGATAACCTGTACTCATACGGCATAGCGTATGGCAGCCTGCCGCAGGGGAAGCACTCGTTTCGGTTTGAGGTAAACGACGCGTTCTTTCGGCGGTTTGAAGGCTCGGAAATATCGGAGGGGCGCGTAAGCGTGCGCGTTGAGGCCGAAAAAGCGGACAGCTTTATGGCGCTTACCTTCTACATGGCGGGCGATGTAAAGGTGGCGTGCGATAGGTGTCTGGATGAATTTTTTGCGCCCGTTGAGTTTGCGGGCGTGCTCACCGTAAGCTTCACCGGCGATGCGGAGGAGGACGATTTTTCGGAAAACGAGGTAATGAACATGCAGCCCGGCGACACGGAGGTTGACCTTGCGCAGTACATCTACGAAAGCATTTGCCTTAGCCTGCCCCTGCAGCGGCTGCACCCCGACGACGAGCGCGGGCGCAGCACCTGCAACAAGGACATGCTGGCCAAGCTGCGCGAGCTGCAGCAGGAAGCGCAGCGCGTGAAGAACGAAAATTCGCCGTGGAGCAAGCTATCGAAAAATGGCGCAGCCACGGACAAAGCATAAAAAAATACGCGAGTACGGCTCGCGACAAATAGCTGTAAAAACAAGTAATAACTAATTTAAGCATCTTTACTGTATGGCACATCCTAAATCAAAAATTTCCAAGCAGCGCCGCAACAAGCGCAGAACGCACTACAAGGCGGTAGCGCCAACGCTAAGCACGTGCTCCAACTGCGGGGCCACCACGCTGTTTCACCGCGTTTGCCCCGAATGTGGATACTATCGGGGGCGTCTGGCAATTGAAAAGCAGGTTACGGCATAATCAAAAAAAAACATTGTAAGACAACATCTTACGTAATATAAAAATGGCTAAAGTTTAACCCACTTCTCCGTTCTCCGTTCCGCTATCCGGCAAACCCCGCAGGCAAGCGGGGCAGGCGCACACAAAAAGCGGCGGAGTGCTGAGGGGGCTAATAATTTAATCAGAAATGAGAATAGGCATTGACGTAATGGGCGGCGACCACGCCCCCGAAGCAGTAGTGCAAGGCGCGATGCAGGCATACGGCGAGCTGGCGGAAGGTAGCCGCATGGTACTTTTCGGCGACAAGGAAAAAACGCTGGCGATTATGGCGCAAGCCAACTTTGACCCTGCGCGGGTAGATATTGTGCACACCACGCAGCTTATCGAAATGGGCGACCATCCGGCAAAAGCGTTTCAGCAAAAGCCGGATTCGAGCATAGCCGTAGGGTTTCACACGCTCGCCAAGCATGGGATAGATGGCTTTGCGAGCGCAGGCAGCACCGGCGCCATGCTGGTGGGCGCCATGTACACCGTGAAGCCGGTAGAAGGCGTGGTGCGCCCCTGCATCCCAACCTTCATACCGCAAGTCAACGGCAAGCTGGCGCTGCTGGTGGACGCCGGGCTAAACGCCGACTGCAAGCCGGAGATGCTCTACCAATTTGGCATGTTGGGCGCTATCTACGCCAAAAACGTGCTGGGCATAGCCAATCCCCGAGTAGCCCTGCTAAGCAACGGCGAAGAGGAGAAAAAAGGCAACATGCTTACGCTTGCGGCGCACGGGCTGATGAAAAATTCGCGCGACTTCAACTTTGTGGGCAACATAGAGGGCAACAAGATTTACTTCGGCACCATTGCCGACGTTATTGTGTGCGACGGCTTTGTGGGCAACATTGTCCTCAAGCAAGCCGAAACCATGTACATGCTTGCGCACGAACAGGGCGTGAAAAACGAGTTTTTTGACCGCTTCAACTACGAGCTGTACGGAGGAACGCCGGTGATAGGCGTTAACTCTACGGTCGTCATCGGGCACGGACACTCAAGCGCGCAAGCCATCAAAGTCATGATCCTGCAAACCGAAAGCGTGATTAAAGCGCAGCTGGCAGAGAAAGTCAAACTCGCACTAAACAGCAACGCCCATGCCTAAAGTCACAGCAGCCATAACCGGAATAGGCGGCTACATCCCCGACTACATCCTGACCAACGATGAGCTGAGCCGCATGGTGGATACCACCGACGAGTGGATAGTGGGGCACACGGGAATACGCGAGCGGCACATCCTCAAGGGCGAAGGGCTGGGCATGTCCGAAATGGGCGTAAAGGCGGTGGCGCAGCTGCTCGAAAAAACCGGCGTTTCGCCCGACGAGATAGACCTGGTCATTTGCCCGACGGTTACGGGCGATATGATTTTTCCCTCCACCGCCTGCATCATTTGCGATAAGATAGGCGTCAAAAACGCCTTTGCTTTCGACATAAACGCCGGGTGCTCGGGATTCCTCTACGGCTACACGATAGCGAAAAATTTCATCGAAAACGGCACAAGAAAAAAGGTGATAGTGGTAGCCGGCGAAAAAATGTCGGCGCTCACCGACTACACCGACCGCAAAACCTGCCCCCTGTTTGGCGACGGCGCCGCCGCCGTGCTGATAGAGCCAAACCTCGAAGGGCTTGGGATGCAGGACGTAACGCTGCACGCCGATGGTATAGGTCGCCAATTTCTCTACCAAAAAGCCGGAGGCTCTGCCTACC
Source organism: Prevotellaceae bacterium (assembly GCA_031290835.1). Taxonomy (GTDB): domain Bacteria; phylum Bacteroidota; class Bacteroidia; order Bacteroidales; family UBA932; genus JAITMY01. Next base: position 519 of record JAISLN010000274.1, on the reverse strand, counting down.
CGCCAAGCGAAGAAACGGTGCGCAAGCGCGAGCACTTTATCTTTCAGGACGGTAACGCCGTGTACAAGCACGCCGTAACCAACATGTCGGCGGCAACGGAGCTCATACTCAAGCGCAACAACCTAACGCACGACGACATCAGCTACTTTATCTCCCACCAAGCCAACCTGCGCATCATAGACTCCGTGCGCAACCGGATGGGGTTGGAGGAGGACAAGGTGCTGATAAACATTCACCGGGTGGGCAACACCTCGGCGGCGTCGGTGCCGCTGTGCCTGTGGGACTTTGAGAAGCGCTTCAAAAAAGGCGACAACATCATTATCGCCACGTTTGGCGCAGGGTTTACGTGGGGAGCGGCGTACCTCAAGTGGGCGTACTGACGCAAACACCCGCACCCGCAACCGCACGCCTCGCCGGCTGTTGACAACTTATAGAGGCCCTATAGTTCAAGGGATAGAACGGAAGTTTCCTAAACTTTAAATACAGGTTCGAGTCCTGTTGGGGCTACAAAAAGAGAAA
>JAISLN010000273.1 GCA_031290835.1 Prevotellaceae bacterium | reverse complement strand
GAAATACGCCACCTGCAACCCAACCTCATTAACCTCATAGAGCGATGCTGCAAGCGAACAATGAGGTAATGAGGTATTGTTCGCATCATATACTTTTGCTACTGAGGTGGTTTTGTTTGAAAAATTAGGTAAAAATGAGGTTTTCGCAACCTCCTTATTTCAGCTCAATTTTCGGAAGAAAAATTTCGTACCTTCTGAACACCCTACCCCATGGGGCACCTCATCGAATTTCAGCTTGAGGAGCATTTGCGGGCAAAAATTTTGCCGACGAGGTGCTGCGCATCTACCGGCAGGGGCGGCTTACCCCGCAGCTGTGGATGAGGCGAGCTGCCGGAAGCGAGGTGAGCGTTGAGCCTACGCTAAAGGCGGCGGCGGAAGCCGTGAGGCAGCTAAGCGCCTCCTGAAGCGTAACGGATCCTGCGGCGGAAAAGTACAAGTCGCGATATTATTTCGCCGCTCCACAGCTGCTGCAAAAAAGTTTGCCACGGCAGTATCAGCACCTTGTCCACCATGCGGGGGTAAGGGTCGGTGCTGACAAGTATCAGCTTTTTTACCGAATATTCTTCGGCAAACGCTTTCAACCCTTTCAGGTGGCGGCTCCGGACTTCGCCGGTTGACTTTACCTCTACGGCAACTTCGTGGTCGCCCAGCACAAAGCCGATTTCGAGCTGCGAAGCGGTGCGCCAGTAGGCAAGCGGATAGCTCAGGTCGGAATACCGGCTGTTGATACATGCCTTATCCCTCCTCTTTTCACATTCAAAAAATAGCTTAAATCCAACCTCGCCACTTTAGAATATCATGATATTCTAAAGTACGAGCGGAAAGATAGCGCTAACATTTGAATGATAAATAGGGAGATAGCATGTTTAGATGAGATTTTGCCAATTTTTGCAGCCAAATTTAACGAATAGCTATCCGGCGGCTATAAAAGTGGGGGCAAAAATCAGGAAATTTTCTTTTTTGTCGTTGTTTTTGCTGTCGCCGCCTTTTTTGCTGCGGGTTTTGCTGTCGCCGCCTTTTTTGCTGCGGGTTTTGCTGCTGCCGCCTTTTTTGCTGCGGGTTTTGCTGCTGCCGTCTTTTTTGCTGCGGGCGTTTTTTTGGCAAAGCGGGATTTTCGCGGCGTTCTGCCCTCTTGTTGCGACATGATTTCTACGCACTGCTCGTAGGTCAGCGCAGAAGGTTCGGCGTCTTTCGGTAGCTTGTAGTTGATTCCGGCGCAGGTGAGGTAGGGGCCAAATCGCCCGTTGAGCACCTGCAATTCCTCGTTTTCGGCAAAGGTTTTTATTACCTTTTCGCGCTCCATCCGGCGCTTTTCCTCAATGAGCTCTATGGCGCGTTCAAGGGTAATGGCCATGGGGTCGTCCACGTTGCGCTTGAGCGAGGCGAATTTTTCGTCGTGGCGCACGTAGGGGCCAAAGCGCCCTATGGCAACCGTTACCGGTTTTCCCTCGTATTCGCCGAGGGTTCGGGGCAGCTCAAAGAGCTTGAGCGTTTCCTCGAGCGTAATGGTTTCTATGAGCTGTCCTTTTTGCAGGTTGGCAAACTGCGGTTTTTGGTCGCTATCGCTTTCGCCAAGCTGCGCCAGGGGGCCAAAGCGCCCGATGCGCACAATGACCTCTTTCCCTGTTTTGGGGTCAACGCCCAGCCGGCGCTCGGCAGTGGCGCGCTGCGAATTTTGAAGCACATCCTCCACCTTTTCGTGAAACAGCCGGTAGAAGTCGTCTATCATTTTATTCCACAAGACTTTTCCATCGGCAATTTCGTCAAACTCCTCCTCCACCTTGGTGGTAAAGCTGAAATCCATCACCTTTGGGAAGTGCTCCACGAGGAAGTCCGTAACCACCATGCCAACGTCGCTGGGGAATAGCTTTGATTTTTCGGCGCCGGTATTTTCCGTTAAGATTTTTTTGGTAATTTTTCCGTCTGTGAGCGTGTGCTGCTTGTATGAGCGCACCTGCCCTTCGCGGTCTTCCTTGAGCACGTAGCCGTGCGCAATAACCGTAGAGATGGTGGGCGCGTATGTTGACGGGCGCCCAATGCCCAGTTCCTCGAGCTTTTTCACCAGCGTAGCCTCCGTGAAGCGCGGCGGGCGCTGCGTAAAGCGCTCGGTAGCGATTATGCTGTCGGCTTGCAGGGTTTGCCCAACCTGCATGGCGGGGAGCAGCCCTGAGTTTTCGTCGTCGCTTTCGTCGTCCGGCGATTCCATGTAAACCTTGAGAAATCCGTCAAAGAGCATCACCTCGCCGGTGGCCACAAACTTCTCCGTAGCGCCCGACACTCCAATGGTTACGATGGTTCGCTCCAGCGCCGCTTCGCTCATTTGTGAGGCGATAGTTCGCTTCCAGATTAGCTCGTAGAGGCGTTTTTCCTGTGCGCTTGCGTCAACGGTTTGGTTGTCCATGTACGAAGGTCGGATGGCTTCGTGCGCCTCTTGCGCTCCCTTCGATTTGGTGGTGTAGCGCCGCGTGTGCAGGTATTTTTCGCCGTACATTTTGAGGATGGCGTCCTTTGCCGCGGCGATAGCCTGCTCCGAAAGGTTTACCGAGTCGGTACGCATGTAGGTGATGTATCCGGCTTCGTACAGGCGCTGCGCAACGGCCATGGTTTGTCTCACCGAAAATCCCAGCTTGCGGCTTGCCTCCTGTTGGAGGGTTGAGGTGGTAAACGGCGCGGTTGGCGACCTTTTGGCCGGCTTCTTTTCGATAGATTCAACCGTAAACGTAGCGTTCACGCACTTTTTCAGCAGCGCAAGCGCCGCTTGTTCGTTGCTAAACTTTTGCGCCACGTCTGCCTTAATCGGCGCTTTGCCGGTAAAAAATATGCCGGCTACCTTGAAAAAGCTTTCGGCGTTGAAGGCAAGTATTTCGCGCTCGCGGTCAACGATGAGGCGCACGGCGACGGACTGCACGCGCCCTGCGGAGAGCGAAGCTTTCACCTTTTTCCACAGCACGGGCGACAGCTCAAAACCCACCAAGCGGTCGAGCACGCGCCGCGCCTGCTGCGCGTTTACCAGGTTGATGTTAACGCTGCGGGGGTGCTGAATGGCGTTAAGTATGGCGTCTTTGGTTATTTCGTGAAACACGATGCGCTTGGTTTTTTGGGGATCCAGCTTCAGCGCTTCCTGCAGGTGCCAGGCAATGGCCTCTCCTTCGCGGTCTTCATCGGAAGCCAGCCATACCGTTTTGGCAGCTTTGGAGTGCTTGCGCAGCTCGGCAACAACGGCCTCCTTGCCCTCCGAAATGACGTACTGAGGCTGGTAGCCGTGCTGAAAATCGATGCTCATGTCTTTTTTATGCAAATCGCGGATATGGCCAAAGCTCGATTTTACGAGGTATTTTTCGCCCAAAAATTTTTCTATGGTTTTCGCCTTAGCCGGCGACTC
>JAISLN010000272.1 GCA_031290835.1 Prevotellaceae bacterium | reverse complement strand
TTATTATTATTTATTTATTTATTTAAACTGCAAATGGGGTTTTACCCTATGGCAATGGTACAACAAGACAATAAGACGCAACACACAAATAACACATCACACAAAATAACACACCACACACAAACAAAACACAGCACACAGAACTACACAGACCATAAACGACACACTACCCACACCACGCGGCTAATATACGCAATTTTTTCTTACAATTTCCATTTTCGTTTACTTACTTCTTCCCTAAGCGGATACTTCGCAGGTACTTTTTACGGCGTCCTCCACTTCCGATTTTCTCCGGCTCATCTCCATAGCGGACCGTAGCGACGGCTTTCATGCTTCAACATTTTCTTTTGATAATTTCATATACAATAATAAAAAACAACCTCCCCAGTCTAACCCTGAAAAAGCAGACTAAGGAGGCGTCAGTAAAAAAACAAATTACTTATGACAAAAATAATAAAATTTTTCGATATCACGCGGTTGCTCTCAGCTACGAGGACTTTTTTCCTTACCCTCTCGGCAGGAGCGCTAAGCCTAACGTCGCTCTACGCCGCCACAGAAATAAAAGGAAAGGTGGCTGACGAGAACCAACAACCGCTTGCAGGCGTTACGGTCTGCATAAAATCGAGCACCATTGGCGCAATCACCGATGTAAGCGGAGAATTTTCGCTCTCCGTTGACCTGCCGCTACCCGTTACGCTCACGCTCAGCCTGCTGGGCTACAACCCTCAGGAGGTAGAGGTGCGCAACGCCAACGAGCCGCTGCTGATAACGCTGGACGGCAGCTCTGTTTCCATTGATGAGGTGGTAGTTACGGCGCTGGGCATTACGCGCGAAAAGAAATCGCTGGGGTACGCCACGCAGGAGGTTAAGGGAAAAGCGCTGGAGGCCAACAAGGAAACCAACCTTGTCAACGCGCTTTCAGGAAAACTTGCCGGAGTGAGAACCACCAACTCACAGGGAGACATGGGGTCGTCGCGCATTGTGATACGTGGCGAAACTTCCATTGCCGGCAACAATCAACCACTATTCATCGTTGACGGCATACCGGTGGATAACTCGCAGCTGTACCCTGCTTCTACTGCCGGTGGCAACCAATCCCGCGACTTCAGGAACGCCATAGCCGACCTGAACACCGAAGATATTGCTTCCATCAGCGTACTGAAAGGTCCTAACGCCGCCGCACTATACGGCTCAAGAGCTGCCCACGGCGTGGTGTTCATTACAACCAAGTCGGGCAAAGGGCAGAAAGGATTGGGAGTGTCGGTTAACGCGGGGGCAACGTTTGCTACGGTAGCTACGCTGCCGGAATTCCAAGACGAGTTTGGGCAAGGCGCAAACGGAGAATTTAGCTACGTGGACGGTAAAGGAGGAGGAGTAAACGACGGCGCGGACGAAAGCTGGGGACCGCGCCTTGACGGACGGCTTATCCCGCAATTCCACTCCAACGGCAAGGCGGTGCCCTGGGTGGCGCATCCCAATAACGTGAGGGATTTTTTTGAAACGGGCATAACGCAGGATTACGGTATTGCCATTGCTAACTCGGATGACAAGTACAACTTCCGTCTGGGCGCTAACTTTCAAGACCAAAAGGGCACTGTGCCCAATACGGAAATCACAAAAACCAACTTTACGTTTAGCGGCGATTACCAGCTGACAAAGCGGATTAAGGCAGGGGCAAACGTCAACTACATCATTACGGATGCTCCCAACCTACCGGGTGGCTCTTACGGTCAGCGCGCCGCCGGTGTAATGCTGCAATTTCTCTGGTTTGGCAGGCAGGTGGACATCGCGGAGCTAAAAAAGGACTGGAATCACAACTGGAACAACAGCTACTACAGCAATCCTTACTGGCGAGCCTACTATAATACGGTGGAGCAAAACCGTAACCGCCTTATCGGCGACGTGCACTTCAGCGTAAACCTGTTGAATGGCTTAGACTTCAAATTTCGTTCGGGAACAGACTACTATAACGACCGCCGCAAGTACAAAATAAAAACGGGAACAAACGGCGTGCCCGACGGCTCGTACGCCGAAGACGCCTACACCGTTAGCGAAAGCAATACAGAGGCTATCCTGAATTTTACACGCAATCTGACGGAAGACTTCAACTTGAATGCGTTAGGAGGGTTTAACGTGCGCAATAACACCTACGCTAATAACTACCAGAAGGCAACGAAGCTGGCTGCCCCCGACCTATTCACGCTCTCCAACTCCAAAGACCCGCTGGAGTCGTCCAACTACTACAGCGCACTCAAGGTGTACAGCCTTTTTGCCTCTGCACAGCTGGGCTACAGAAATTACGCATTCCTCAACCTAACGGGACGCAACGACTGGTCATCTACCTTGCCGCGAAACAACCGCTCGTATTTTTACCCGTCGGCAACGGCAAGCTTGGTAGTGTCGGAGGTGTTAGGGCTACAAAATGAAAACCTGAACTTTATAAAGCTGCGCGGTGGCTGGGCGGAAGTGGGAAACGATGCCACGCCTTATCAGCTGGCTACCACCTACAACATTCAGCCTGCCTTCAACGGAAATCCGATACAAACTTCCTCCAAGCAAAAAAATAACCCCGATATTCGTCCGGAGAGAACACAATCTACTGAGCTGGGGCTTGAGCTGGGGTTGTTTAACAACCGTGCGCAGATAGACGTTGCACTCTACAACACGAACAGCATTGACCAAATTCTGAACGTGCAAACTTCGTCGGCAAGCGGCTACGAATATCAACTAATTAACGCCGGTAAAATCAACAACAAGGGGCTGGAGGTGCAGCTGAACGCTGTGCCGGTAAAAATCAAGGATTTTAGCTGGAGTTTGGGGCTAAACTACGCTACTAACCTGAGCGAAGTGGTGGAGCTGGATGAGAACGGGTTGCTCGAAAAGTACGTTATCGGTACGCTGGGCACACAGGTAGTGGCAGCTGTAGGCGAAAGATACGGAGCGCTCTACGGTACTGCCTACAAGCGTGATGCTGCCAACAACATCGTTGTGGGCGACAACGGAATCCCCCGGACAGACCCGAACAACAAAGTGCTGGGGCACTACACACCCGACTGGACAGGCGGGTTTACCAGCAACTTTGCCTATAAAAACTTTGACCTCTCCGTGCTGATTGACGCCAGCATTGGCGGGAGCCTTTTCTCCGGCAGTGCCCAAACGGGCTATTACGCTGGCGTGTACAAAGCCACCCTACCGGGGCGCGGGGCGGAATTTGGGGGAGTGACATGGACAGATGGCAACGGACAAGTTCGCGATGACGGCATTATTTTTCAGGGCGTAAAGGAAGACGGAACACCCAACACCGTCATTCTCTCCGCCGAAGATTACTACCACGCTCTCTACGAAATCGACGAAGTATGGGTTTACGATGCTTCGTACATCAAGCTGCGCGAGGTGAAGCTGGGCTACTCCTTCAACGGCAACCTGATTAAAAAGGTGGGGCTGGAGGGGCTAACCCTTTCGCTTGTTGCCCGCAATCTGGCTTTTCTGTACAGAACAACTAAAGACATCGACCCCGAAGCGGCGTTCAACACAAGTAACGTGCAGGGTGTGGAAACGCTTACCCTGCCTACAACCCGCTCGCTGGGCTTTAACATTAATCTGAAATTCTAAACAAATAAAACGTAAAATATCATGACAAAAGATATAACACTACTCCTATTTGCTGCAAGCCTGCTTGGCTCGTGCAGCGACCAGCTGAATGAAATTAACCAAAATCCCAATGCAACAGAAAATCCCCAGCCTGCTTACCTGCTGACGGGTGTCCAAAAACAAGGCTCCGACCTCTACTGGGGAATAAACAGTAGCATTGGCTCAACCCTGCTCTTTGTACAACATTGGGCAGAAATTCAGTATACCACGGCAGACCGGTATGATTTTTCGAACTCATCGGAAGAAATAACCCACCTGTGGAATACCGGTTACGCCACACTCATTACCGATTTGAACACTATCCTTGACTTCCCTGACGAAACTGCTAACCCCAACTACAAAGGTGCTGCGCTTACACTCCGCTCGTGGGTATTCCTGCTGCTGACCGATGCGTACGGCGATATTCCCTATAAGGAAGTTGGCAAAAGCCTCATCCCGGCGTACGATGCACAAAAGGATGTGTACACCGGCTTGCTGAGCGACTTGTCTCAAGCCGTAGGGCTGCTGGACGCATCAAAAGGAATCATTGAGGGAGATTTGGTTTACAAGGGCGATATTAGCAAGTGGGAAAAGTTTGCCAACTCTTTAAAGCTACGCATTGCCCTACGCATTGCAGACAGAGAGGATGCTTTGGCAAAGCAAACCATTTCGGCGCTCAGCCCAGCAGACTTAATCGGGAGCAACGACGAAGCGTTCCAGCTTGTATATACCAGCTCGCCTCAGCACAACCCACAAGCGGCGGCATTCGATACCCGCGATGACTATCGTATATCGAAAACCCTTGTTGACAAGCTCAAGGTACTGAGCGATCCCCGCTTGCCGATATACGCGCAGCTACCGAGCGATAATGTAACCGACTACACCGGCGCAGGCAATGGGCTTTCCAACGCTGATGCAGTGGCTCAAGGCTTAGCAAAAACATCCAAACCCGGCGCATACTTTCTTTCGCCCAATGCCCCGGCGGTGATTTACAGCTACGCCGAGGTGCTGTTCAACCTCGCCGAAGCAGCAGCGCGTGGATATATTACCGGCGACGCCGAAAGCTACTACAAGCAGGCCATCACCGCCTCGCTCCGGCAGTTTGGCATAACGGATGCTACGGCGATTGACGAATATTTGGCGCAGCCCGCAGTGCAGTACAACGCGGAAAGCTACAAGCAGTCTATCGGCGAGCAGAAGTGGATTGCCTTTTTTGGGCAGGGGCTGGACGCCTTTGCCGAATGGCGACGGCTGGACTATCCGCAGCTAACGCCGGGGCCAGCAGCCGTGCTCGACGGGAAAATACCGCTGCGCCTATTCTACCCCGGCACGGAGCAGTCGCTCAACAGAGTAAGCCGCAGCGCAGCCGTAGCAAGGCAGGGCGAAGATTTGCTCACCACCAAGCTTTGGTTTGACGTAAACTGATAGCACCCTAACCTACTCTCTACTTCACGTTGCTTGAGCTGTGATTTGCATGATGGACATGACGGGCATGACGGGTATGCCGGCTCAGCAAGCAAATTATGCAAATCACAGCTCGGACAATTTTACTAACTTTGTCAACTTTATCAACTGCACCAACAATGATACTACGCAAACTTTTACGCTCCTCAAGCTGCATGCTTTGGGGAGCTGCTGCCGGACTTTTGCTCACGTCAGAGCGCTGCACCTCCCGCCGGCAAGGGCTGCAAGACGGCGTATGGCGCGCCGAGCTGTCGCTATCGCACGGCCGGCAGGCGCCTTTCCTGTTTGAGGCGTCTGCCGGCGCCACCGACTCCGCCGTGCTGACGCTGATAAACGGCGAGGAGCGAACGCCGCTCACCGGCATTCGCTACGCCGCCGACAGCGTCATCATCCCCATCGACGCCTACGACGCGGCGATAAAAGCCCGCACATCCGGCGACTTCCTTGAGGGGCGTTTCACCAAAAATTATATTGAGAACGACACCGGCGTACCCTTCAAAGCTTGGCGCGGCAGCGCCCCGCGCTTCGCTCCGGCTGACAGCGCCACCGGCATTGCCATAGACGGCAGGTGGGATATTCTCTTTATCGGCGCAAGCCGCGACACGACGCACAACGTCGGCATTTTCAAAACCGAAAGCCAAATCGTAGCAGGCAGCATCCTGACCAGCTCCGGCGACCTGCGCTTTCTTGAAGGTGCGCTCACCGCAAGCGGCGCCCAGCTCTCGGCCTTTGGCGGCCTAACGCCCTACTACATTGAGGTGGCGTTTGCCGACAGCAACGCCTTTGAGGGGGCGCTCTACACCACGCGGGGCAAAACGCTCCTTGCGGGTCGCCGCAACGACCGCGCCGCCCTGACCGACCCCTACTCCCTAACCAAGCTCAAGCGCGGGATAAACCGCCTCAGCTTCCGGCTGCCCAACACCGGCAACGAGCTTATCTCGCTTGCCGACCAGCGCTACCAAGGCAAGGTGGTAGTGGTCTCCATCCTCGGCACGTGGTGCCCCAACTGCGTGGACGAGGCGCAATATCTGGCGCAGTGGTACAGAGAAAACAGGGAGCGCGGCGTGGAAATCGTCGGGTTGGCCTTTGAGCGCAAAGACGATTTTGGCTACGCCAAGGCAGCCATTGAGAGGTTTACAAAGCAGCACGGCATAGAGTACGAAATACTGTTTGCCGGAAAAGTCGGCAGCGAATCCGTTGCCAAAGCTTTGCCCGAGCTCAACGGCTTGTCGAGCTACCCCACTACGCTTTTCATCGACAAAAAGGGCAGGGTGGCGAAAATATACACCGGCTTTAGCGGCCCCGCCACAGGCTTGTTTTACGAAGAGTGGAAAAAAGATTTCAACGAGGTGGTGAACGGCCTGCTTGGCGAAAACAAATTACATTGACCCCGCAAAAATACCAGATGCTTCACTACCTTGTACGGTAGCGGGGTGTTTTTATGCACAGCTTGAACCAGCACTCCTTAGGGATGAAAAATTAATAGAATATAATAATTCCGAATGTTGAACAAGCGGTGATAAAACCTCATTTCCACCTAATTTCACTAACAAAACGACCTCAGTAGCCCGAAGATAACACGCACCCAATAACCTCATTAATCGTCTATTTCCGGTTAATGAGGTAATGAGGTCAGGGGGGGGGTTATGTATTTCCTCAGCTACTGAGGTTGTTTTATCAGAGAGATTAGGTAAAAATGAGGTTTGATTGTTACATATTATTAATTCTTCATTACTTAACATATCTTTTTCGGCAAAACGACGCACAACGTCGGTATTTTCAAAACCGAAAACCAAATCGTAACAGGCGCTATCCTGACCACCTCCGGCAACCCCAGTAGCCAAGAAGTACAACAGACCACACCAACCTCATTGCCTCATTTAATGATGAATGAGGTAATGAGGTTGGTTGGCTATATGCGTACTATATGCCTCTGCTACTTGGCTTGCTTTACTTAATTAAATTAGGTGAAATAATGTTTTTAAAACCAAAAAAAATTCGCGCTCGTTGTATCCTAACAAAATCTATTAGCTATCCGCTCGTTAGCTTACACGAAAGGGTAGTGTCATATATTTATTGTATGATGTTGCGCCGAGTGCTGCTACAATTGGCTTCGCCGAACTCCGCTGCGGTTGCCCATAGGGCAATAATATCAATAGAAAAACATGCCCCCCCTATTGCAATAGCCCTATGACGCTACCCACGAAAGGACGGATGCCAGCAGGATAAGCTAAGGCGAAACAACGCCGAACCCAGGCAACACCACGCGGAAGCCGATGGTTTTTTCGTGGCTTTGGATGACGCCGACGACGCGGGGGAAAATGCGGCTGCGGTCAACGGTGTTGTTCCAGTTGCCACCGCGGAGAACGCGGTAAAGGCCCGAGCTAGGGCCCGAAGGATTCTGTCCACCCGGTAAACTGCTACCATACCAGTCCGAACACCACTCAAAAACGTTACCGCTCATGTCGTGAATGCCTAACTCATTCCCCCCATCTACCGGCGAAGAAGTGCCTCCATTAGTCTGGGTCTTGGGCGTGCCTACCTCGTGTGATATTTCCCCAGAGTTATCGGAATACCAAGCAACATGCCATGCGGTGTCGCTCCCGCTGTACTCGCAGCCACCAGTACAGTTGGGCGTGGCCTTGCCTCCGCGAGCCGCATAGTCCCACTCCGCCTCCGTAGGCAATCGATAGCTCTTGCCTGTACGAGTGTTCAACGCCGAAATAAAAGCCAGAGCATCATTATAGCCGATGTAGTACACCGGGTAGCGGTCTCCTATGCCGTGAAAAGTCTTCCCCTCACCAACAGTTTTAACCCAATCCTCAAAGGTGACGCCCATCACCGCTGCCCACTCCGACTGCGTTATCTCATACTTCCCTATCCAAAAAGGCGACAACGTAACGCTGCTCGTCACACCGCTGCCGGTTTTGCAGCTGCTGCCGTCCCGACCGTTGAGGCAGCCCATCGTAAATTCACCGCCTTCAACAAAAACCATCTCCGGCTCAAACGGATGGCACTTAATGTAAGCCGAAGGCTTGCAGCTGCTGCTCCGGAGGCGGCCTACAACCTCCCACGCCACCTTTGTCAGCTCTGCGGAGCTTATCTCTGTCCCGGCGGCGCCGGCGGTACGCTTGAAGGTAAATTCGTCGCTGCAATACAGCAGGCAATTTGCAGCACTGATGAGCTGCGCCGAGTAGGTCTGCTGAGCGTTGGTAAATGAAAACGGGGCATCGCCGTTCTTTTTCGCCTCTACAAGGCATACCTGCGCCAAGCCCTGCGCCTTTGCCCATGCAATGATGCCGGCGCTATTCGCTGCGCCGGTTCGCCGCAGCTCCTTGAGCTTGTTCTGAACAAACTTTTCGCGCGTTACCGGCACGAGGTTGGAGTTGTCGCGCCTGAGCTCCTCGCCCACGATGTGCGCAATAACGTCCCCAAACATCCAATTGTCCACCCCTACCACCAGCACCGCCAGCGGCTCTCTTTGCGCCTGCGCCTGCGCCGCCAGGAGCAGCAGCGCGAGTAAAGAAATCAATACTTTTTTCATTTTTTTTTGTTTTTTAAATTAAAGAATTAAAGAATTTAGAATTAAAGAATTTAGAATTACCATCATGCTCAGCTCAAACGAGGGCATTCACCAGCCCGTCGAGCCTTTCGATATTTTCCTCAATAAAGGCGTTTGCGGCGTCCGTAAGCCGGCTGATGTTCTTGCCGGAGGCGTCGTCCATGTCCGGATTGGCGCCGTGCAAGCCCGGCTCCAGCCGCTGGTAGCGGTTGGGTGCGCCTGCCGACGCAAAAATGCGCCGCAGCTGGTAGTCCACCACCTCGGCGGAGGAGGAAAGCAAAATGTCGAGCACGGGGCGCGCCCAGCCTATCAAGCCCCAGCCCTTTGCCTTCCGGTAGTCGTACTTTTTGAGCTCTTTTCCGGTGCCGATGGAGAGCACAAAGAGGTCGTCGGGGGGCGCCCCGGCGCCCCGCCCCCCACCCCCCCCCCCCACAAGGCGGTTTTTTTTTTGCCCCCCCGAGGGGGCCGGCCG
>JAISLN010000271.1 GCA_031290835.1 Prevotellaceae bacterium | reverse complement strand
CCAACCATTCGGTTAGGTGTACCGGAGCGCTCGCCGCTACTTTTTGTGCGACGGCAAGAACAGCAATAATCCGGTTACAAAAGCCAATGTACATTTTAATTGTTTCTTTTAATTGCCGCAAATGTAAAACAAAAAATTTGATATGGTGAAAACAAACAGCTAACGTATCATAAACATCTACGCAATAAATATTATTTAATATTTTTGTAACAAATTAATTTTTTTCGCAAAAAAACTTTGCGGGCGCCACATTGTTGTATGATGCCATAGCTTGCTGGATTGCTTCGCTTTGCTCGCAATGACGCTACGCGCGGCTGCCCTGAAAGGGGCCGTATCTTCATGGCCGCAGGTCGTTGACCCTGCGTCGTCAAGTTAAGAAAAATGTCGGCTAACTTCCGCATTTTCTTTGCATCCCGTAGGGTAGGGTGTTCAGAAGGTACGAAATTTTTCTGCCGAAAATTGAGCTGGAAAAGGAGGCAGCGAACAACCTCATTTTTACCTAATTTCTCAAACAAAACCACCTCAGTAGCAAAAGTATATGATGCGAACAACACCTCATTACCTCATTGTTTGCCCGCAGCATAGCCCAATGAGGTTAATGAGGTTGGGTTGCAGGTGGCGTATTCCATGGCTACTGAGGCCGTTTTGTTTGAGAAATTAGGTAAAAATGAGGTTGTTGAGGCAATTAATTTCGGCACAAATCAGCGGAAAAAATTACGCAGGTTTGCACACCCTACCCGTAGGGTAGGGTGTTCAGACCTCTTGATAAAGTTCTTCTAAAAAAGGCTATCTTTGCGGCTTAACATATTTAGCTATAAAGATATTATGAGAACTAAACAGGAAGAAAAATTGCGTGCGCAGCTGGCAGCCTATAAGCAAGCCTTTCATGTAGAGCGCCAAAAAAATCATGTAGAGCGCCAAAAAAATCGGGACATGTCCCAAAGCCGCGATCGGTATAAAGTAAAGGTGAAGCGCCTGACGCAAGCGCTAAAAGCGGCGGAGAGCGTAAAAAAAAACGGAAAATCGGAATGCCTGCCGAGCAGTACATTGAACGACATAAGTACACTGATTTCATTGTTTCGTTAAGCGTATCGCTCTACGCCACATGCGGTTGCAGCTTGCGCATGGTCGTAAAAATACTGGAGGTGCTAAATACTGCCTTCCAATGGCAGGCGGAGGAGCTCCCCTCGTACAACAGCATAGCGAGCTGGGTGCAAAAGAGCGGCTACTGCGTGTACGACGATACGGGCGCCGACGATTTTACGGAGGACTACGCCGCCATAGTTGACGAGAGCATGATGGTTGGGAGTGAAAAGTTGCTGCTTACCGTGGGCATTCCGGCGGCGAAAACCACCGATACAAGCTTGACGGAGGGAGAAGTCAAAATATTGAATATGAGCGTAAATACCAGCTGGAACAGCGCGAGCATAGGCGAAGTATTTGCGCAGGTGGAAGAAAAAATGGAGGCCCCTCCCGCCTACGTCATCAGCGACAACGCGAGCACGATAAGTAAAGCCGTTCGCGACAAGGGCTATACCCATCTTCGGGATGTGGGCCATACCTTTGGCCTTTTTATGCAGAAGATTTATGAAAAAGCGGAAGTTTTTCAATCCCTTATGGATGAGATTAGCGGCGTAAAGTTCAAGGAGGTAATGCGTCCGCCGGCGTACCTACTTCCCCCGAAGCAGCGGACGATTGCCCGGTTCATGAACCTGTCCGGCACGGTAAAATGGGCGATGGCGCTGCTGCAATCATTTTCCCGCTTGAGCAAGGATGAGCGGAAGGTTTTCCGCTTTATAAAGGACAAGCAAGCGATTATAAAAGAATTAAGCGGGGTATTTCAGGTGGTCAACCCCGTGCTACAGCAGCTGAAAAATGAAGGGCTTTCCTCGTCAAGCGCTAAGGAGTGCCTGTCAAAAATACGCCCCTTGCTAACCTCCTCCAAGCGGCGAGTAGCGGCTGTCGGCAAGCTCATCGAGGAGTACCTTGCGAAGGAGTGCAGCAAGCTACCCGATGAGCAGGCAAGGTGTCACATCTCGTCGGACATTATTGAATCGCTGTTTGGGAGCTACAAGGCGCGCCAATCGCCCAACGCCATGAACGGCGTTACGAAGCAAATTTTGTTACTTCCGCTTCGGACGCGGATGAAGCAAAAAGCGGGGATAGATAAGGGGTGCTTTAAGCTGTACTTGGAGCGCGTTTCTCTGCAAGATTTAGCTACTTGGAGAGACGACCATTTATCTGAAAATAGGACAGTTAAGCGAAGAGAATTGCTCTCTGCTTAGCGGGCGGTTTTTGATGGGTCTGAACACCCTACCCGTAGGGATGCAAAAAACGCCGTGTAACGACGTTTCTACCAAAAGATGCATCCCTACGGTTAATAGCGTGTCGTCCCTGCGGGATTATCCATGTTCGCGACAATTTTGAATTGAAAATTGACGTAGCCAAATGCACCTTTCGGTAATGTCAGACAATATTCCATAATTCAAACATTTAAATCATGATTCTTTAAATCTTCCTGCATTTGTTCAATGACTTGAAATAGTAGCAAAATATCATTCCGAACAGTGTTGAATACTCTATTGGCGTCAATTTCAAAATAATGATGGGCAATAACATCCCGCATTCTCATTATTTCCTGCCAATTAATAGAAGGGTAACGCGACAAAAACAATTTATTGGTGTGTTTGTCAATCGCTTTCACGGTTTCACCAACGGCAAAAAGTCTCATGCAAACAATATCCAACAAATCCATTCCGGAAGGTGAACCCACAAAATCATCAACGGAAGTAACGTCCGCTGTCCGCTCAATGATTTTTTGCAGTGACGTCGCCATATATTGCAATGAATTTAACAGCAGTAGCTTGTCATACATATATCAGCTCCTCCTCTATCCGTTGCTTAAAATAGGAGTTCATGTTGTCGTGCTTGCAGGTAATATCTACGGGCGTTTTCAGGTAGTTCTCCAGTGCAATATGAAGATTCGCCAATCCAAGCAGGCTCATTTGGGGCGCTTCTATGTATATGTCCACATCGCTATCCTCGGTTTGGTTGCCGCGGGCTACCGAGCCAAAAATCCCCATGCGCTCAATGCCATATTCCGCCGCATGTTTGTGCTTATAGTCGCGCAACAGAAGACAATATTCACTCGCTGTTTTCATAACCCTTATTTTCTCTCAAAGATAACAAAATTTGATGGCATCATACATAACCTATACCACAAGCACATTCTTAAATTTTTAATTTTCTCAAAACTCCGCCGGCAGCGCCTCCAGCTGCGCGCGCGAAAATACGGGGCCGTCTTTGCAGACGTACTTGTCGCCCACGTTGCAGCGTCCGCACTTGCCAACGCCGCACTTCATGCGGTTTTCGAGCGTGGTGTAAATGTTTTCGGGCGCAAAGCCCAGCTTGTCCAGCACGGGAAACGTAAACTTAATCATCACGGGGGGGCCGCAGACGATGGCGATGGTGTTTTCGGCCGAAGGATTCATTTTTTCCAGCACCGCCGGAACAAATCCCACCTCGCCTTTCCATTCGGGCGTTTCGCCGCCCGGGTCAACGGTGGTCACCAGCCGCACGTCGGGGCGCTCGTCCCACTCCTTCAGCTCGTGCTTGTACACGAGGTCGGCAACGGTTTTGGCGCCGTACAGGATGCTCACGTCGCCAAAGCTGCCCCGCGTGTCCAGCGCGTTCCATATCACGCAGCGCATGGGCGGCAGCGCGATACCGCCGGCCACGAACAGCAGATTTTTCCCCCTCCACTCGTCCAGCGGAAACGTGTTGCCGTAGGGACCTCTAAAGCCCATGGTTTGCCCCTCCTCCAGCTTTGCCAGCGCAGAGGTTACCCTGCCCGCCTCGCGAAAGGTGCACTCAATGTAGCCCTTGCGCGTGGGCGACGAGGCTATGCAAAACGTGCTCTCGCCTTCGCCAAAGGCGGAGTATTCGCCAAACTGCCCCGCCTTGAACTCAAAAGACCGGGCAAGCGCTTCGTCGTTAAACTTCAGGCGGAGCGTCCTCACGCCCGGAGCCTCCTGCGTAATTTTTTCGATGGTAACGAGGTAGGGGAGGTAAATGTTATCGCTCATGGGTGGTGCTATTTTTAGTTCTTCAGATTTTCAAGCTCGCTCAGGTGCTCCCACAGGTTCATGTCCACCGGGCAGGCGCGGGAGCAGCGTCCGCAGCCGGTGCAGCCGCGCACCGAAAGGCGGCGCGGCATGTAGCTGAACTTGTGCAGCAGGCGCTGACGCCAGCGCTGACTCTGCACGCTGCGCGGGTTGTGACCCGAAGTGTGGAGCGTGAAGAGCGAAAAGCCGCACGAGTCCCAGCAGCGAATACGGTCGCCGGAGGCGCTGCCCTTGGGGTTTTCCTGAATGTCGAAGCAGGCGCAGGCGGGGCATACAAACGCGCACGCCCCGCAGCCAAGGCACCGCGCAGACTGTTGTTTCCAAACATCGCTCTCAAACGCGCCGGCAAGGCTGCGCTCAACGGCGCCAACGCTAAACCTGACCGGCACGTGCGCCAGCAGCTCCTCCTTGTTCACGTCTGGCGCGGCCTCAAAGAGCGCGGCGTGCGGCTCGGTTAAGGCTCGACCCCTGTCGGTAACGATTTCCACAAGGTAGCCCTCGCTGCCCACGGCGGTCAGCAAAATGTCGCTGCCGACGGCGCTGCCCGGGCTGCCGTCAACGGAGGTGCAAAAGCAAAGCTCGTCGCACTTGCTACAGCTAAGGCTCACAAGGGTTACCCGCTGCATACGCTCGCCAAACGGCTTGTCGCCGGTATCCCAGCCAAAAATGCCCGACAGCGGCTTAAACGCTGCCGCATCGCACGGGTGCAGCCCAAACACCACCGTGTGGGGGATGTTGGCGGAATCGTAATCCTGTAGCGCCACGCCGCCCGGCTGCATGGCGTAGGAAAACAGCTTTTCGGTGCGCGGGAACGCCA
Organism: Prevotellaceae bacterium; assembly: GCA_031290835.1. Taxonomy (GTDB): domain Bacteria; phylum Bacteroidota; class Bacteroidia; order Bacteroidales; family UBA932; genus JAITMY01. The sequence continues at coordinate 27,770 of JAISLN010000271.1, read as the reverse complement.
CGCCCTTGGCCGATTGCGCCGTTTGAACGTGCTCCATCGAAATGTCGTCAACCGATTTCACCCGCCGGAAGCTCGTTTTTCCGCCTTCGGTTACGGGGGCGTAAATTTGTTTGCCGCCGTCCTTTACCTTTGCCAGCCACGCTTTTAGCGACGATTTTGGGATATACTTCTGCTCCATCTCTTTTTACAGAATAAAGTTTTCTTCATCATTTGGGTTGAACGTGGACAGCACGGAGCCTTTGTCGGTTGGCTCGCCAAAGCTTTGCGCAACCAGCTTTGCCATTTTGTGCGCAATGATGTGCACCGGCAGCCCCAGGGGGCAGGCGGCGCCGCAGGCTCCGCAGTCGGCGCAGCGGCCTGCCATGTGCATTACGCGGTTGAGCTGCCACTCCACGTTGCTCATGGTGGCCGCCCACGGTTGCAGCCACTGCGGACGGTTGACCTCCACAATGCACTTGGTGCAGTAGCACATGGGGCAGGCGGCGCGGCAGGCGTAGCACTTAAAGCACTTGGAGAGCTCGCCCGTCCAGAACTTCCAGCGCTCTGCCGCCGGCATGGCGTCTATCTCCCGCACCCACTCGTCCTCCACCGGCTTTGGCGGCGGCGGGGTTTCCTGCACGTGCTGCTTCAGGTCGGCAAGCGTATCAAACGGCTTCAGGTCGCCCTCCGGCGTTAGCCCGAAGACTTTTACCGCGCCCTCCTGCAGCTGATTTTCGTCCAGCAAGCGGCAAATGCTGCGCATGGCGTACCACGACGCCGCAACGCCCGCCTTTTTGCCGCCCACAAGGTCTTTGCGGGTGAGGTAAACGGCGAGGTTTCCCGTGCAGGTTTCGTCAAATATCAGCTTGTCGGCCTCATCGGCGGAGGCGGCAAGCAGCGGGCGCGGAAGCCGCGTGCCCTTCTCGTAGCCGACAAACACGTCTATCGCACCGCTGCCCAGCAGCTCCTTTACCGTACTTCTCAGCGCATTCATTGGGCTACCTCCTGTTCCTTAAGTAAAACATCCTCGTTGCCCGCCACAAACTCGGCGGCTTTTTGGTACTCGGAGTAGGGGCCGAGTGCGCGCACGTCGGCCACCGTTTGGTTCACCACCTCCGCCCACTTGGCGCCCTCGGCGGCGGAAACCCACGAAAACCGTATCCGGCGAACGTCTATCCCCAAAAAATCGAGCAGCCCGCGGAAGAGCATCCAGCGGCGACGCGCGTGAAAGTTGCCCGACGTATAGTGGCAATCGTTCGGGTGGCAACCCGACACGATAACGCCGTCCGACCCGCCGGCAAATGCTTTCAGGAGAAGCATAAAGTCGATGCGACCCGTGCACGGGAAGCGGATAATTTTTACGTTGGAGGCGTACTTGATGCGGCTTGTACCCGTAAGGTCGGCGCCCGCGTAGGTACACCAGTTGCATACAAAGGCAAGGATTTTCGGCTCAAACTCTGCGCTCATGTTTTTTAATTTGCGGTTGTGGTTAGCGATTGGGTGGCATAATTGAACCCCAAAAATACGGTTTTTTTTACTAATTACAACTTGAAAATTCAACATATTGTATCGGCGCTAAGTTTGCACCTCTAAAATTTCCTTTTTTCGCTAAAATTATACAATGATATTTTGATATGCAGGTAAATATTTGCTACCTTTACGGCCATTGCTTGCAAAAATTCTATATTGATTATCAGCCATTTGTAAATTTGATAAAAAGCACCGCGTTTTTGGCAATTAGCTTACCCATAGCTGATAGCAAAAACCGGAGATGCCAATTCGGCAAAATCTTATGCTTGCGGCTATCCAATTTTAGGTAACATATTATTTGCTGTAACAGAGTTATTTAGGAATTAATATAAAAAAATTATGTCCGAAGTTCAAAACATATCAAAATTGGTGGGCACATCGCTCAACGTCAACGCGCACCTGCACACGCCCTACTCGTTCAGCGCCTTCGACACGCTGACAGACGCGCTGGACAGGGCAAAAAAGGAGGATGTCTCGGTGGTTGGCATCAACGATTTCTACTCCATGGACGGGTACTTAGATTGGAACTTGGAGTGCTTCCTGCGCAGGCTGTACCCCCTGTTCAACATTGAATTTATTTCGCTCCAAAAGGAGGATATGGCGGCGGGCGTTCGCGTAAACGACCCCAACAACCCCGGGCGAACCTACCTGAGCGGAAAAGGCTTGGCGTACCCCATCATCTTGACCGAGCCTTTTGCGGGCGAGCTGGCGGAAGTGCGCGAGGAGTCGAACGCCCACGTAGAAAAAATGTGCGGCAAGCTGAATGAGCTTTTGGCAAGCGCCGGCGCAGATTTCCGGCTCAACTTTGCCGCCATCAAAAAGGAGCTGACCAAAGGCAGCATCCGCGAGCGCCACCTCGCAAAAGCCCTGCGCATGGAGGCGTACAAAAGGTACAAAGGCAAGGAGGAGGTCGCCGATTTTTTTGAAGCCCTATTCGGCGGAAAAAAGCTGCAAGCCGACGCGGATAACCACGCGGCGGTAGAAAACGAAATACGCGGCAACCTTCTCAAGGCGGGCGGCGCAGCTTTTGTGCCGGAAAACCCGAAGGCATTCCTGCCGCTGGACAACGTTTGCAAAATTATCTTGGCGGCGGGCGGCATTCCCACCTACCCCTTCCTTGCGGACGACGCCAAAGGCGGCTTCACCGACTTTGAGCAGGACGTAGCAAAAGCCGCCGAAGTGCTGAAGCAGCGCGGCATTTACTCGGTAGAGTTTATCACCACGCGCAACTCCACGGAGGCGCTTGAGCGCTACGCCACCTACCTGCACGAGCAGGGTTTTGTGGTAACGTTTGGCAGCGAGCACAACACGCCCGCCATGGAGCCTGTAAAGCTTTCGGTGCGCGGCGGCAAGCCCCTTTCGCCGGCGCTTGTGGAAATAGGCTACGCCGGCGCCTGCGTAGTGGCGTCGCACCAGCAAGCCGTGCTGAACAGGCGGCAGGGCTACCTCGACGCCCGCGGCAACGCCGACATTGCCCACCGCGACGAATATATTAAGGATGGGAACGAGATTATTAAAAAAGCAGTAGCGCCAAACAAATATATGCCACCACCAAAATCATGAAATATGAAAAGAACACACACCCCCGCATTATTGCTGACAGTACTTTGCTGTCTTTTTTCGTTTCCCTCTGCAACAAAAGCCGACAACTACACCAAAAACAGGCCTCCTTTGGCGGAAGTCCCGTTTACTCCCTTGCCTGTAGGCTCCGTCAGAGCTGAGGGCTGGTTGCTCAAGCAGCTTCAGCTGCAAAAAGAGGGGCTAACCGGCCATGCCGAATCGCTATACAGCGGCAACGGCGACTTAGGCCCCGGCTGCGATTGGCTGGGCGGAACGGGCGACAGCTGGGAGCGTCCGCCCTACTACGTAAAGGGGCTTGTTGCCCTAGCCTACGTTTTGGACGACCAAAGCCTCAAGGAAAAAGCTCAAAAATGGATAAGCTGGTCGCTGAACAGCCAGCAGCCAAGCGGTTACTTCGGACCCTCCGGCAACAGCGACTGGTGGGCGCGAATGCCGATGCTTTACGCCATTCGCGATTACTACGAGGCAACGAACGACGCCCGCGCTATTCCCTTTTTTACCCAGTATTTTCAGTACCAAAACAACACCATCGACGCTCAACCGCTAAGCAGCTGGGGAAAATCCAGAGCCGGCGATAACATCGAAATCGTTTTTTGGCTCTACAACCGGACGGGCGACGCTTTCTTGCTCGAGCTGGCCGACAAGCTGAAAAATCAGGCCTACAGCTGGACGGATATTTTTACGAATAATACGTTCAACCGGTTTGAGGCGGATTTTCAACCGAAGCACAACGTAAACATCCCGCAGGCCATGAAAATGCCGGCAATTTACTACCAGAAATCGCAATCACAGGCGGACAAAGAAGCCTATATGCGCGGCAGGGAGCATTTGCTGTGCGAACACGGTCAGCCGCATGGCATGCAGTCGGGAAACGAAATGCTTGCCGGCCGATCGTCCTTAACCGGCTTGGAGCTGTGCTCGGCTGTGGAGCAAATGCAGTCGTGCGAAACCGCCCAGATGATACTCGGCGATGCGACAATTGGCGACCAGCTGGAAAAAGTGGCGTTCAACGCGCTGCCCGGAGGATTGACAAGCGACATCAAGGGGTTGCAGTACTACCAGCAGGCCAATCAGGTAATCAGCAAGCACGGATATAGCGCCTTTGCGCAAAGCTACGACAACGGCAACATGCCCGGCCCGTATTCGGGCTACGGTTGCTGCCGTTTCGATTTCCACATGGGGTTTCCCTATTTTGTAAAAACAATGTGGGCGGCTACTGCCGACAATGGTTTAGCGGTCATGGCTTACGGCCCCTCTACGGTTACGGCTTTGGTGGCGAATAGCGTACCGATAACGATTTCCGAAGCTACCTACTACCCCTTTGATGAAGAAATAACCTTTCGGCTGACCCTACCCGAAGCCGTCCATTTTCCTTTGAAGCTCCGGATTCCGGCGTGGTGCAAATCGCCCCAAATCAAAGTCAACGGCGTAGCGCAAACCGGGGTGGAGCCGGGCGCCTTTTACGCGATAAACCGAACGTGGAGCAACAACGACCGGGTTGAGGTAAGCTTTCCCATGTCCATTACCGCTCATGAGGAGGTGAACAACGCGGTCAGCATCCGGCGCGGGCCGTTGGTTTACGCGCTCAAAATCGAAGAAGAATGGTCTGTTCGCAGCGATTACGGCAATGGCTTCAGGGAATGCGAAGTCTTTCCGGTTTCGGCATGGAGCTATGCGCTGCTCATCGACAAAGACAATCCGGAAGCTTCTATCCGGGTAAATAAAAGCGAAATGCCCGAAAATCCATACATTCAGGCAACCACGCCGGTTACGCTGAGCGTTTCCGCCCGGAAGCTTAGCTCGTGGACTTATTCCCACAACGCTTGCATAGCCACCGACCCGCCCTTCAGCCCGGTGGAGGCGTGGGGGCGCGAGGAGCAAATTACGCTGACGCCGTACGGATCGGGAACGCTTCGCGCCACCTGCCTCCCCTATATCGGTACGCCGGCTTCGGGCGCGACTGCCTTTGCGGAAGACTTTTCCGACGGTCAGGCCGGTTGGGTGCAATACGGCGGGAGTTTTCGTGTGGAAAACGGCGAATACGTTGCCGGCCACGTGGAGGCAAGCCATCCCTGCTCAAAATCGGTTTATCCCGCCGCGTCTTTTTCCGATTTTACTTACGACGCCAAAGTGCAGGTAAACGGCGACGGCGACGGCGGTTTGATGTTCCGGACAAGCCGCCTGTCGTTTGGCCCCGACGAATACAGCGGTTACTATGTTGGAATCAGCAGCTCCGGCAAAAAAGTGGAGCTGGGCAAGGCAAACGGAAGCTGGCAGGCGCTGGCAGCTGCGGAGCTAAATATCAACTCCAACCGGTGGTATCACATCCGTATTGTAGCCCAAAAAAGCAACATCAAAATTTATGTGGATGACATGAAGAATCCTAAGATTGACCACAACGACGCCTCTTTTGCATCGGGAAGCGTAGGGGTACGCGCCTATAGCGCGCTTGCCCGGTGGGACGACATAGCGGTTACCTCGCTCGTGAAAACAGCTGTTTCTACCGAAGCAGCTGAGGATAAAATCCGCCTCTACCCCAATCCGGTAGCCACCGATTTGTCGATAGCCATTCCGCAAAGCGGGTACGTATCGGTGTATGATTCGGCAGGTAAGCAGCGGTTTTCGGGCAACTTGCTTGCCGGAACTACAACGCTGAATACGAATAGCTACGAAACGGGCGTTTATTTTATCAAGCTGGTTATGGATGAGGGGAGAACGGCGTGCCGCCGGTTTGTTAAAAAACAGGAATAGTGGGGGAAAGAGCCATTTCCGGCCTCTATCGGGCAGATAGGAAAAAATTTATACCTTTGCAGCTCTTAAAGTAAGAATTTACTGGGAATGAATACATAGGCTTATAGCTATGAACAATAACCTGCTCATACAATCCGACAATCTACAAGGATTACAATATCTTTTAAATAGTGGATTTGGCGGAAAAATTGACCTCGTTTATATTGACCCTCCTTACGCTACGGGCGGCAATTTTACCATTACCAACGGAAGAGCAACCACCATCAGCAGCTCCAAAAACGGTAGCATTGCATACGCCGATACGCTGAAGGGCGCTGATTTTATTGAATTTTTGCGAGCAAGATTAATGCTGTTGAAAGAGCTTTTATCTGAAAAAGGGTCGATTTACTTGCACATTGACTACAAAATTGGCCATTACGTTAAGGTGATGATGGACGAAGTATTTGGTATTGAGAATTTTAGAAATGATATTACCCGCATAAAATGCAATCCGAAAAATTTTGACAGAGTTGGCTACGGAAATATTAAAGATTTGATATTGTTCTACTCCAAAGCCTTATCGCCAATTTGGAGCGAACCGCGAAGAAAATATTCCGAAAAAGATTTGGAAGCTTTATTCTCAAAAAAAAACAAACAGGGACGAAGATACACCACCGTCCCTATTCATGCACCCGGAGAAACTGAAAACGGCAAATCCAACCAACCTTTCAAGGGCCTCTTACCACCTGTCGGCAGGCATTGGCGTACGGATGTTGCCACCTTGGAGCAGTGGGATAGGGACGGCTTAATCGAATGGTCTTCAAAAGGAAATCCGCGAAAAATCATTTATGCGGACGAGCGCGAAGGTATGCGCGTACAGGATATTTGGGAGTTCAAAGACCCGCAATACCCCGACTATCCAACCGAAAAAAACGCTGAAATGTTAGATCTTATAGTTAAAACTTCGTCTAACGAAAGCAGCATAGTTTTAGATTGTTTTTGTGGTAGCGGTACAACTTTGAAAGCCGCACAGCTCAACAATCGCCGATGGATAGGCATTGATCAGTCTGATTTGGCTATTAAAATTACCAAGGAGAAGATTGATAAAATTCAGGACAACTTATTTTCCGGAAAAACAAGGTTTGATTTTTTGAATTTGGAAAAGGAAGCAGCACAATTGCTGCAAGCGTAATGCCTCTCTACCGAGAGATACATCCCTACCGGGATGCAAAGAGGAAGCAGCATTTAGGATTAACGCTCGCAGCAGTTTGAATTGAAAATCGACGTAGCCAAATGCACCCAAAATTTGCCTATATTTGCAGAAAAATAAAATTTTATCATGAAAATGGTTAGAACAATAATGCACGCGCAGCAGCTTTCATCCGTTATGCAGCTACCTCTACAAATGCAAAACGGCAAGGTTGAAGTTATTGTGCTGCCCGTGGTTGAGGCAAAAGAAGCGTTGGAGGCATTTCGCGCTACCGGCAGCATGAAGGGATGCTTGAGGCAGTATGCCAATCCCGCCTTAGCAGAGCAGGAGAAAAATGCGTGGGCTATTAACGTGAAAGAAAAGTATGGTAATCATACGATATACACCTTTGATAGGGAGCTGAAGAAGCATCTCTCCCGCTGACTAAGCCGAACTTTCGGCAAAAATACACCCTGAATTGAAAATCGACGGAGCCAAATGCACCCGCTATGCCAATTTTTTGAATGGACAAATTTATTTTTTTGGTAGGCTGCGTTTCAAATTGCCACTTTTAGCTTAGTGAATCCTGCATTTAATTTATAGTAAAATATTAAATATCTGTTACTTATGAAAGAAATTGAAGACCTCGTACAAATCTCACAATTCTACGGCAAAGACAGCCGCTACGTGATTGCCGGCGGCGGCAACACCTCGTACAAAAACAGCGAAAAGCTTTGGGTAAAAGCAAGCGGCTACAGCCTTGCCGCCATTACCGAAGACGGCTTTGCCGTGCTCGACCGCAGCAAGCTGAGCGTGATTTCGGAAAAAACATACCCCACCGACCCCGCCCTGCGCGAGGAGGAGGTGAAAAATGATCTGGCGGCAGCCTGCATCACCAAAGATCGCCGACCGAGCGTGGAGACTTCCCTGCACAACGCCCTGAGCGCAAGCTTTGTGGTGCACCTCCACCCCACGCTGGTCAACGCCCTGATGTGCGCACAAAACGCCGAAAAGCTAACCGCCGAAATACTTGGCAGCAAAGCGCTCTACATTCCCTACATTGACCCCGGATACGTGCTCTTCAAAGAGGTGGAAACCCGCATCAAAAGCTACAAGGCAAAGCATGGCGCCGAGCCGGAAGCTATTCTGCTGCAAAACCACGGCATTTTTGTAGGCGCCCACTCCACCGAAAAGGTAAAAGCCGCGTACAACGAAGTGCTGGGGAAAATTGAAGCCGCCATTGCAACGCCGCTGCCGGAGAAGAGCGGCTGCGAAGCCTGCCCGACCGGCGTAAGCGTGCAAAAAGTAATTCCCGCCATACGCACAATGCTAAGCCGGCAAAGCCTGAAAACGCTGAAGGTGGCGAGCAACGCGCTCACGCGCTACTTTGGAAGCTCCGAAGAGAGCTTCAAAAAAATATCCCGCCCCTTTTCGCCGGACGTCATTGTTTACTGCAAGTCGAGCTACATTTACGTTGACGGCAGCAGCGAAGAGGCGGTTTTGCTTGCTGCGGAGAAAAAAATCGACGCCTACACAGGACAGCACGGATACACGCCAAAGGTAATGCTCATCAAAGGCGTGGGCTTGGTTGCGGTGGGCGACAACGCCGCCGGATGCGACGTTATTCTGGACGTTTTTCTGGACATGATGAAAATTGCTTTCCTCGCGCAGTCCTTTGGCGGAGAGCACCCCATGACGCAGGCGCAGGTGGACTTTATTGACCACTGGGAGGTGGAGAACTACCGGCGAAAAGTCAGCGCAGGCGTCGGCGCAGGTCGCGCGGAAAACAAAATCATTGTTGTTACCGGCGCAGCGCAGGGCTTTGGCGAGGGCATTGCGCAATGCCTCATCAGGGAGGGCGCCAACATTGTGGTTGCCGACCTCAACGAAGCCGCCGGTGCGCAAGCCGTGCAGCGGCTCAACGAGCTGGCAAAAAGCAACCGCGCGGTTTTTGCCCGCGCCAACGTGGTCGACGTCAGCAGCATAGACAGCCTCATGGAGGCTACCGTCAGGAACTTTGGCGGGCTGGACGTGTTCATCAGCAACGCCGGTATTCTCCGCGCCGGAGGCTTGGACGACATGACGCCCGAAAGCTTTGAGCTGGTTACAAAAATCAACTACAACGCCTACTTCTACTGCACGCGGGCTGCCGCGCGCGTGATGAAGCTGCAAAACAGGTACAGCGATACGAGCTACGGCGATATTATCCAAATCAACTCCAAGTCGGGGCTGCGCGGCAGCAAGGCCAACTTTGCCTACGCCGGCGGAAAGTTCGGCGGCGTGGGGCTTACGCAGTCGTTTGCGCTGGAGCTGGCGCCCTTCCGCATCAAGGTCAACGCCATTTGTCCGGGAAATTTCTACGAGGGTCCGCTGTGGAGCGACCCCCAAAACGGCTTGTTTGTGCAGTACCTGAAGGCCGGAAAAGTGCCCGGCGCAAAAACGGTAGAGGACGTGCGCAACTTCTACATGTCGCAGGTACCCATGAAAAAAGGCACAACGCCCGAAGACGTGGCAAAGGCGGTACTCTACGCGGTAGAGCAAACCTGCGAAACAGGTCAGGCAATTCCGGTTACCGGCGGGCAGGTGATGCTGAGCTGAAAGCTACACCAAAAAAGGCAGTAGCGCATAGCCACTGCCTAAAAAAATACGATGCTACGGTTTAGCGCTCATGCCCTACGAAGCTGCGGTAGTTGTCGGGGGTAATCACCTCCCATTGCGATTGCGGGTAGCTTTCGGTAAATGTTGTCGGCTGCTTAATCTTCTTTAAATTCGCATTCCACTTAAACTCGTAGGCTTTTATCTGCCCATCTTCTTCTTCTATCAAATCTATTTCTTGCTGATCTTGCGTACGCCAAAAATAGCTTTGAGGACAGTAGCCAAGGTAAGCGTTGTACTTTAAGCGTTCGCTCACCATAAAGTTTTCCCACAAAGCCCCCACATCCTGCCGTAGCGACAGAGGAGCAAAGTTGAATAGTATGGCGTTGCGTATTCCATTATCGTAAAAGTATATTTTTTTCCCTTTACGTATTTCCTTACACAGGTTGCGGGAAAAGGAGCCTAAGCGAAATATTATAAAACATTTTTCGAGCAAGTCAACGTAATTTTCCACCGTTTCTTTGTCTATGCCCACCAAACGGCTCAGCTCATTGTACGACACCTCGCTTCCCAGCTGTAGCGCTATGGCTTGTACCAACTTTTGCAGAATGTCCGGTTTTCTAATTTCTTTATAGGAAAGTAAATTTTTATACAAATAGCTATTGGTTAGAGTTTTAAGGATTCTTTTTGCGTCGTCGGGATTAGTAACGACTTCGGGATACATGCCGTAAATCATGCGCGACTCCAGCAAGCGATGCTCGGCTTGCACCGACGATAAGGTAGCTAATTCTTGCCAGCTGAACGGAAAAAGCTTGTATTCCAGCAGCCTTCCGGCAGCCGACTCGTTGATTTCGTGCCCTATATCAAGCGACGAAGAACCCGTAGCAATAACTTGGACATCGTGTATAGTATCGGCGGCTATTTTTAGGGTCAGACCTATATTTTTCACGCGCTGCGCCTCATCAATCATTACAATCTTATGATTCCCAAATAAATGCCGTAGCTCTGTGGAGGTTTTATTTTCAAGCGCCGCGCGTTCGTCGAGATTATCGCAGTTGAACATCAGCACGCTGTCGCTATCCCCTACGATTTGCTTCAGCAAAGTCGTTTTCCCTACCTGCCGAGGGCCAAATATCACTATGATTTTCTGCTTGAAAAAATCTTTTCCTATGATTTGGGAAAGTTTCCTTTGTATCATCTCATTGATTTTTAATAATTTAAATCTACTATTTGTAGCTCATTCGTCAGAACTTACGTCAAAATTAATTATAGGCAATGCCGCACAAAGATAGGTAAAAAGCATTGATATCCGAAAAATCAGGGTGATTTTTTCGGATATATCCGCTAAATTCGGCATAATTTGGCGGATATAACCACCAAATTTGGCATAATTTGGCGGATACAACCACCAAATTCGGCATAATTTGGCGGATACAACCACCAAATTTGGCATAGTTTGGCGGATACAACCACCAAATTCGGCATAATTTGGCGGATACAACCACCAAATTCGGCATAATTTGGCGGATACAACCGCCAAATTCGGCATAATTTGGCGGATATGTCCACCAAATTTAGCGGCATGGTTGAGAACTATTGCCTTGAGGACAAGTAATGCACAAAGTTAACCTCACGGCGGGTTAAAACGTCTGCGGCATTTTTCCTTTATTATCCTTTATTATCACCCTATCCCTCCCTTAATCTCTCCTTAAATCCCAACTTCAGGTTAATATTTTGAAGCCATCGCTTATTTTTTGTGCAAAAGGGAGCTGCTGAAATTTCGATTTGTAAAAAATTTATCTTTGTTCATGGCTGTTTTTGTTGCGGACGTGTATATTTTTAAGCAAAAATCCTATTGTCAAAGGTAAAATCGGAATAGACAGCATGTAAGCAAACTTTACTTTATAAAAAAAATTTCTTACCTTTATGTTGATTTTGCTACACACTTGGCTATTTTTATAAGTAAAAGGCTTATGAACAGAGATAAAATGATGGCGCAGCTGCAGGAAACAGATACGTGGGATTGCGTTGTAGTAGGCGGCGGCGCTACGGGTTTGGGCGTGGCGGTGGATGCAGCCGCGCGCGGCTACAAGGTTGCGCTGCTCGAAATGGCGGATTTTGCCAAGAGCACCTCAAGCAAGAGCACCAAGCTGGTGCACGGCGGCGTGCGCTACCTGCAGCACGGCGACGTGTGGCTGGTGCTGGAGGCGCTTCGGGAGCGCGGACGCATGAAGCAAAACGCTCCGCATATAGTGAAAGATCAATCCTTTGTTATCCCCTGCTACACGTGGTGGGACTGCCTCCTGTACTTCTGCGGGCTTACGCTGTACGATATGCTCTCGCTGGGCTTTGGGTACGGGCGCAGCCGCTTTATTTCGGCCAAAAAGGTGCTTGGCTGCCTGCCTACCGCTATTCGGCACGGGCTGAAGGGCGGAATTGTGTACCACGATGGGCAGTTTGACGATGCGCGTATGGCGGTAACCTTGGCGCAGACTTGCGTGGCGCTGGGCGGCGTGGCGCTGAATAGGGCAAAGGTAACGGGCATACTGCACGACAAGCGCGGCAATGCGTCGGGCGTGAGGTTTACCGACCTCGAAACGGGCGGCGAAAGGCTGCTCCGGGCGCGCGCGGTGGTGAACGCCTGCGGCGTTTTTGTGGATGAGGTCATGGCGATGGATTCGCCCGAGCACCGCAAAATGGTTACGCCGAGCCAAGGCATTCATCTGGTGTTTGATAAAAAATTCCTGCCGCACGGCTACGCCATGATGATTCCGAAAACGAGCGACGGCCGGGTGCTGTTTGCCATACCGTGGCACGGCAAGGTGGTGGCGGGCACCACCGATACCGTGCGTCCTGCCGCCGAGCTGGAGCCTGCGCCGCTGAAGGAGGAGGTTGACTTTATCCTGAATACCGCCGCGCTCTACTTTGAAGCGCCGCCGCAGCGCTCCGATATTCTTTCGGTATTTGCCGGGCAGCGTCCGCTGGCGGCGCCGAAGCGCGAGGGCAAAAGCACGAAGGAGCTGTCGCGCGGGCACAAGATTATCGTGTCGGCGAGCAAGCTCATCACCATTACCGGCGGCAAGTGGACTTCCTACCGCCGGATGGCGGAGGATACGGTGGATAAAGCTATTCGGCTGGGCTTGCTGGAGGCAAGAAAGCGCCGGACGAGAAGCCTTCACGTTTACGGCTACCGCCTCCACGCTAACTTGGCGAATCACCTGCACGTGTACGGCAGCGACGAGCCTGCCGTAAGGGAGCTGCGGGAAAGCTCGCCCGATTTTGCCCAAAAGCTGCACGCCGACTACCCCTACACGGTGGCGGAGGTGGTGTGGGCTGTGCGCCGCGAAATGGCGCGCGACGTGGAGGACGTGCTGGCGCGCCGCGTAAGGCTCCTGCACCTCGACGCCCGCGCAGCCATAGCCGCCGCGCCCACGGTGGCAGAGGTCGTGGCAAAAGAGCTGGGAAAAAATCAGGAGTGGGTGAAGCAACAAATCAACGAATTTACAACATTAGCAACAGGTTACATTATTTCATAATTTTACAAAGTAATACATGAAGCATTTTTTACAACCTCCGGCGCACAAGCCGCCGATGACCGATAAGGCAAAAGTTGAGCACGACTACAGGCGCATGCGCTGGCAGGTCTTTATCGGTATTTTTGTGGGATACGCCGCGTACTACCTCGTAAGGAAAAATTTTTCGCTGGCCATGCCCTACCTGCTGGCCGAGGGCTTTACGAAAGCCGACCTTGGCGTAGCGTTTGCCTTTAACGGCATAGCCTACGGGCTGTCGAAGTTTTTGATGGGCGGCGTTTCGGACAGGAGCAACGCCCGGCTGTTTTTGCCGCTGGGGCTTACGCTGGCGGCGGCGGCAACGATAGCCGCAGGCACGAGCATCGGCATGTACAGCGTTGCGGTGATGGCCGTTTTTCAGTTCTTGGTGGGCTGGTTTGGCGGCATGGGCTGGCCGCCCTGCGGACGGGTGATGACGCACTGGTTTTCGGTGAAGGAGCGGGGAACGAAAATGGCCGTCTGGAACTTGGCGCACAACGTAGGCGGCGGCATGCTGGGGCAGGTCGTCAAGTGGGGCGTGCTGTTCGGCGCGTCGGTAGGGTTTTCCTCGATGGCGTGGCGCGTTGGTATTTTTTACTTTCCGGCAGCCATTGCCCTCATCCTCGCCCTCATCGCCCTGCTAACAATACGCGACAACCCCCAATCGCAAGGGCTGCCGAGCATAGAAAAGCACAAAAACGACTACCCGCCCGGCTACTCCGCCCAATCGGAAACGGTGCTCACCACAAGGGAAATATTTTTCAAGTACGTGCTGAACAACAAGATGCTGTGGGTTGTGGCGGTTGCCAACGCCTTTGTGTACTTCATCCGGTACGGGGTGCAGGATTGGGCGCCCACCTACTTTTCCGAAGTCAAGGGGTATTCGCAGGCCGAAATCAGCAACGCCTACTCCCTCTACGAGTGGGCGGCCATTCCCGGCACGCTGCTGTGCGGCTGGGTGAGCGACAAGCTCTTTGGCGGCAAGCGCGCCATGACCACCATCATCTTCATGCTGCTGGTGATGACCGCCATCGTGGTGTACTGGCTCAGCCCCTACGGAAAGCTGGTGGACACGGTTGCATTTACCGCAATAGGATTTTTTGTTTACGGCCCGGTGATGCTGATAGGCGTCCACGCGCTGGATTTATCGCCCAAAAACGCCGCCGGCACCTCCGCCGGGCTCACCGGCTTTTTTGGCTACTTCGTCGGCACTTCGCTGCTGGCAAATATCGTAATGGGACAGGTAGTGGAGCATTACGGATGGTCAAACGGTTTCCGGCTGCTCATAGCAAGCTGCCTGCTGGCAATCGTTCTCATGGCGTTTACCTACAAAAAAGAAGGCAGCAACAAATAGTGAAAATTTTAATGAACTAAATTAGCAATAAACATAAAAAGAATATTAATATGAATAAAAATACTTTGATTAGAATAACGGCGATATGCGCCGCCGGCTGGATGCTGGCGTCGTGCAACGAAGAGCGCTACACAGATATCCGAAAAGAGGTGGACAAAGTCCGGGTAGATGAGCTGCCCGCCGACCTGAAAGCCGTGAGGGACTACGTGGCGCCCGACGCCGTGATGGCGCACCGGGGCTCTACCTTCTGGACGCCCGAAGAAACCGAGGCGGCCTACCGCTGGGCGCGAGAAATAGGCGCCGACTACCTCGAGCTCGACCTGCAATGCTCCAAAGACGGCGTTATCCTTGCGCTGCACGACGACAACCTGAGGCGCACCACCAACATCGAAAACGTGTACGGCGAATTTATCCCCAACACGCGCTTTGCCTACTACACCGCGCACGGGCTTGACTCCGCGCAGGCAAAAAAGCAGCTGGAGGAAGACCGGAAAACATTCCAACCCTACTACGCCGCCTCGTACATGTACGACGAGCTGGCAAAGCTCGACGCCGGAACGTGGTTTAACATCAAGCCCGAAACGGGAGAGCCCGAGCAGGCTCGCGAGGCGTTCAGCGCCATCCGGCAGCACATTTCGACGCTGGAGGACGTGGTGAGAATTGCCGAAGGGCAAAAGCTGAAGCGGGACGCCGCCGGAACGCGCATCTGCACGATAGACAGCATCTGCAAGGCCAAGCCCATGATTGACAGGGAATGGTTTGACGGCTCAAAATCGTACGAGGCCGCCTACCGCTTTGAGTACGAAAATGAAGCCCCCACGCAGTGGAACGGCAACCGCCCCGGCATTTACCTTGAGTTTAAGGAATCGTGGCTCAACCCCTCCGACATGGAGAAAAGGGTTTACGACGAGTTAGACCGCCTCGGCTGGAACATTATCACCAAGCCTGCCGACCCCACCGCGCCCTTCTACACCGGCGCCGCCAACACCGTGAACGTGGGGCGCACCAACGGCAAGGTTGTTTTGCAAACCTTTGCGCTGTCGAGCTTGGTGCGTACGTCGCAGGTTTTTGGCGGAAAGGTGCCGATGACCTTTTTGCTGTGGCCCCAATCCGGGTCGCTGCTGGACGGCACGCCGTCGGAGTACGCCTCGTCCATCAACCTCGCCGTTGCCAACAAGGCGCACATCATTGGCCCCTGCATTGCGGGAGCGCCCAACAGCTACCCCGAGTGCAACGAAGCGTGGCAGGCGTACCTCATCCACAAGGCCGGGCTGCTCAACCATCCCTACTCGTTCGACACCTACGAGCAAATGAACAAGTACTACGGCGTGTGGGACAAAGGCGTGAAAACGCAGTACAACTACGCTGACGAAAACGGAAACGTGCGCCGCTACATCGACGGCATGTTCACCAACCACGCCGACGCCACGCTGAAGTTCTACCTTGAACAGGGAAAGCAAAAGTACAGGGGCACGGAGAGCGCGCAGGAGGTTTTGGTAAGGCTTGGATATTAACAAAAAAATGACAACATATTTAATAGCAAAATAAGATGAACAAATATACTTTTACTTTAGCCATCGCCATGATGAGCTTTACCGGCGCCGCGCCTGCGCAAGGCGACAGCTCCGACCCGCAGGCGCTGAACGTTGCGCTGGCGGCCAACAAGATGGAGTTTACGGCGGGCGGTCGCCTGATGAGCGACGTTGCCGGCTACCGTAGCGACTTCACCGTCCTCAAGTCCGGCGCGGCAATCAGCGACGCGCGGATACGCGCCTCGCTCACGTACGACAAGCTGTACCTCTACGCCGACTTTGACTTTACCGGCGGCAAATTTTCGCAGAAAGATATCTACCTGCGCTACAACCTTGCGGAGAGCGACGGCATAGCGCACAGCCTCAAGGCCGGATTCTACGCCGACCCGTCCTCAATGAGCTACAACACGAGCCGCTATCAGTACCACTTTATCACCCGCGCCGCGCCCGTGCAGGCGCTGGTGGCAGGCAGGCAGCTGGGCGCAAGCTACAAGGTGTACGGCAAGTACCTGCTGCTCGACCAGGGTATTTTTGCCGAAAACAGGTACAACAATCAGGCTGCCGGGCATCAGGGCTTCACCCTTGCCGGGCGGTGGGTGTGCAAAATTCTCAACTCCGACAACCTCACGCTGCACGCCGGCGCTGCCGTAAGGTACGCCAAAATGAGCACCGGATGGGTGGAAAACAACATCTTTCGGCAGGCGCAATCCTTTGGCTCAAGCCTCGAAACAGGCGTTGACGCCAACGAGCAATTTCTGCACGTTGACTTGCCGTGGGCTTCGAGCAACCTAAACGCCTCCGGCGAGCTGCTGCTGCGCACCGGCAAATTTTTTGCCCGCGGCGAATATATTTGGAAGCGCGTTGGCAAAACCCGCCCCGACGAAGAGCTGCTCCAAGCGCAGCTGGGCGGCGTGTGGAGCGCAGGGAGCGTTGCAGCGTACCAAAAGCTCAACCCCATTCGCAGCAACTCGTTCGATGGAGCATACGCCGAAGTAGGCTACCTCCTGCTCGGCAACCGCTACACCTACAGCGACGAAATGGCAACCCTCAACGGCATGAACGACAGCCACGCGCTGGAAATCGTAGCCCGATACAGCTACGTCAACCTCAACGACGTCAACAAGGGCGAATACTTCCTGAGGGGCAGCAAAAAGTTTTACCCAAGCGAAATCACCTTCGACGCCGCGCAGGCAAGCAACAGCAACGAGTACTACTTCGACTACCCGCTTCCCTCCACGAGCGTGCCGGGCGGATTGGCGCACCTCGCTACGCTGGGCTTGAACTACACGCTCAACAAGCACGTCAAGCTGATGGCGGAGTACAAGTATTCGTTTGTGGATCACTACTACTACGATTTGGACAAAAACATGCACGCCGCGCAGCTCAAGATGATGCTTTCATTTTAGGGCAAACGGCGGTGAGCCAACATGCCGCTTTTGCCCCAAGAAAAAGCCGCTCTCTTTCGGAGGGCGGCTTTTTCTTTATGGTAAGCATCAAAGTAGGCTACAGCTTGACGGCTTGCAGCGTTTTGGATTTTCCGTCTTTTTCGAGGCGGATGAAATCCGGCTACTGCGGGGAAGGAGCGGTTTGTTGCGCCGCAAACGAATCCGGATAGGCCACCTTGTGCAAAACCTCGCCATGCTCGTCCCGTATCCACGTCTCAAAAGTTCTGCTGTGTTCTTTTAGCTCGATAATACGCGCGCCAAAGCCGATTTTGTTGTACGTGCTTTCCACGCCCGTGCAGCGTCCGTAGGCCAAGCAAATGCTGTCAAGGTACCCAATATAGTCGTTATCGTGATCGTGCCCTACAAAGGTTCCCATCACATCGCCGCATTCGACCATGGCGGCAAACATGCCGGTATTCAAAATCCCCGCGCATTCTTTTTCTTCGCGAACGCCAAATACCGGCGAAACGTGCACATAATTTTTTGTCGTATCCCGAAGCAACGTGTACTCGTGCAGCGGAATATGAAAAAATGCCAATGCCGGATACGCTTGTCCGCCGTTGGCTTGGGTCAAAGCGCGGCTACTTTGCCGGTACCACGCTACCTGATCAAAGCCAAACCAATCGTAGCCCTTCTGTTTACCGACCCTGTTGTAGGCGTTTGAATCGAAAAAATACAGCAGGGTGCTTGTCTTTTTTGCGCTGTCGGCTATTTTCAGGATATAATTTCCCGTCCCTTTTATATCATCATGCCCTCTTTGTGAAAGGGAATACGGCTTTGCCGCGATATAGTCAAAGATTTGCCCGCGAGTCCAATCGTGCTCGTCGTCGTGGTTGCCCAAAACGACAGCGTGAGGCAGCTTGCGCTCAATAGCCACCGCCAGCACCTCGTCCCAACCACGTTGTTGCGGCTTACAGGTGATAACATCTCCGGTAAAAACCACCAAATCGGGTTTTTCCGCATCCAATATCCTGTGCATCATGGCAACGGCTTTTGCGGAGCCTACCGTGCCCGTTTGGTAGTGAATATCGGTAAATTGCGCTATCTTGAATTTTCCATTCCTGCCAAACGCCAGCTCCGCACTCGGCTTGCTCGTACAGCCGAGCATCCATAGCGCTAAAATGCCAAAAACAAACTTTTTCATCTTCATTTTTATTTTTTTAATTTACTACTTCAACCACCATGTTTTTTGGTCAATTTTGTCGTTTCCTTCTCCAAACTGATTTTTAATAGCTTCCGCTACATTCTTGGCGTTGTAGCTGTACTCCGATTGCGGATACATCCACCGGAAAGGAAGCTTTACGCCCGCGGGGCGACGGTATTCGGGGTAGCCCGTCCGCAGCGCATCAAAAAACGGCGTCCACTTTCCTTGCAGGAACGACTGAAAATATTTCTGAAGAATGATGGCCTCAATTTTTTCTGCATCAGCCGCTTTTAGCGACAAATCGTTTACGGGATTTCCCAGATATTCTTCTGCTTTTGCTTCACTCACAAATTGTCCCAAGCCTTTAGCGTAAGTTTCATAAAATTTAAACGAAGCTTTCACGCCATTTTGGTAGTAGGCGTTGGCGTCGCCGGCTATCCAGCCGCGCACCGCCGCCTCGGCAAGAATCAGCTGCTGCTCCGAATACCCCAACAGCACCGACGGCTCGTTGGTGGGATCTTGGTGGTAGCGCTCCAGCACCTTCGACACTTTTCCCTGCGTTGCCTTTTCGTTCACCGTTCCGTAGGGCGCAGCCGGGTCGCCTCCTTCGTAGGCCGTGAAATCATCCAGCGCCTTTCCCGCCTCCTTGGCCTCCTTGGTCTGCGTGCAGAAAACGAACAGGCGGGGGTCGCTGTGCTCCTGCAAGCGACGGATGAACGTAGAATCAATGTACATCCCCGAGCCGTAGCTGCTTGAGTTAAATTCGGGGTAGCGATTCCCCTCCTGATTCAAATAGGTTAGCTGTCCGTTATCCTCAAAATCCCGCATAAGCGGCTCACTCTGAACAATTGCGGCAAAACGGCTCTTGACGTTCAGCTCCGCGTCGGATTCTTTTTGCGACAAAGATAGCAAAACTTTCAAGCGAAAAGCATTTACCAGCCGACGCCACTTGTCAGTTGAGCCGCCATAGATAATATCGCCGCGGATAATCGTATTCTCCTTTTCCAGCAAATCATCGGCCTCCTCCAGCTCCGAAAGAATCCCCATAAAAACCGCTTTTTGGCTGTCGTACGCAGGCGTATAAACTTCGGCCGCCTCTCCCTTGAGGGCTTCGGAGTAGGGAATGTCGCCAAACTGCAAGGCCATGCTGTAAAAATGGTAAGCCCGGAAAAACTTGCCCAAGGCAACGTAGCTTTTTTCGTCAATGCGCTCGGCCTCCTCCATCATCTTTTGTATATTTCGTATGGAGAGGAAAGAAAAGCCGCTGCGCGTCCACTTGTAGTATTGGTTGCTGTTCTCGCCATCGGTTTGCACCAGCATTTTGTTGGTGTAGAGCGGCCCCGTTCCCTGATAGGAGCGGAAGGCGTCCCACTCAATTTGGGTAAGCAGCAGCTGCGGGTGAGCTTCCCTCGGGTTGTTGGGGCTTTCGTTGATTGTTTCAAAATCTTCGCAGGCGGTCAACCCGCAGCATAGCGTGATTAAAATAGAATATATCCGTTTCATCCTGAATAATTTTTATAGTTTAACATTGAGTGAAAATCCTACATAGCGTGCGCTAGGATCCTGCAGGTTGTCATCGTTGCCGTAGTCAGGATCGACGTAAGGCGCTTTTTTCCACATCAGCAGGTTGTAGCCGAACAGGGACAGCTCGCACGATTTGATTTTTCCGAAATCGGCCAGCTTGGCCAAATCGTACCCCACAGATAAGTGCCTTAGCTTGAGGAAAGAGCGGTCAAAAACGTTGGCAAACTTTTCGTCGTCCGAATCCAGCACCTGAGCTTGGTAGGGATACGTTTGGCACCACGTTTGCCAGCTTACGGCGTTGGTGTTTTTCCGGTAGGCACGGGTGTCGGAAATGACGTTCCCCTCCACGTCCCGGCTCAGCTCTCCACCTGTAACAATCACTCCATCGGGCACATATACGGGTTTTCCGGCGGCATATTCGGCATCGCGGTACTCCACGGAGGCGGGGTGTTTTCCGCCCCACCACATTTTTTCTACCGTCAGCGATCGTATCAGGCCGCCCCATGCGCCATCTATGCTTACGTCGATTTTAAAATTTTTTATATTGAAGGTGTTGCGAAGCCCCAAGCGCCACGACGGGTCAAGATACCCCAACTTGGCAGCATACGGGTCTTTAACGGGCAGCAAATTGTTGGCGTCAAGTATTAGCTGCCCATCGGCGCTTTTTTGCCAAACCGAAGCCATGTAAGTATCGGCACGGTCGCCCACCTTCAGGTTATTGTACGTTGGCTGATCGCCGTATATTTTTGTCAGCCTTTTTATCGACCGGCTCCAGTTTGCCGAAATATCCCACTTAAGCAACTTGTTGGCAACAGGTTGCGCTCCCAATACCACTTCGTAGCCGTTGGTGGCGTACTCGTTTCCGTTTACTTTTCTGCGGCTAAAACCCGACGCCTCGGATATGTTCAGGTCAATAATCTGATTTTCATCCAGAATATGGTAGTAAACCAGCTCCAGCGACAGCTTGTTCTTGAGGAAAGCCGTTGATAGGCCGGCTTCGTACGAGGTTGATTTTTCCGGCATAATGTTGGGGTTGGTGATGACTTCGGGGTAGCCTACCGAGGGAGTTGAGCCATACGTTACGCCTTTGCCGTAGGTAGAGTAAATGCTGTACGGGCTCAAATCGCTCGACACCTGCGCCCAAGAGCCGTAAGCCTTGAGGTAGTCAACGGCTTTGGGCAGCTTGAGATATTCCGAAACCATGGTGCTCAGCGCCACCGACGGATAAAAGTACGAGCGGTTGGACGCCGGAAGCGTAGAAGACCAGTCGTTGCGGGCGGTTACGTTCAGGAACACCGCATCGTAAAAGTCCAAATTGGCCATTCCGTAAACGCTGCGGATTTCTTTCTCGTCGGCGCTGTTGGACGCCATGACAGGGCCTTGCGTATTGCTCAAGCTGTAGAGGGCCGGCACAATCAGCCCGTCGGTAGATTGGTATTCGGACTGAGCGTGACGGTTAAAAACGGCCGCCCCGGCATTTGCCGAAATGTTGATGTTCGACCCCAAATTCCGAAAGTACGAGGCCAGCACGTCGGCGTCGAGGTTTTGCCTGCCGCTGTTCCAAATTTTGAAATCGCCGTTGCGCGAATCCCCGTAGTTCATGTACGACTTGGGGCTTTTCATGTCCTCGTACGATTTTGTTTGATGCAAAGCCAAGCGCCCCTGCACGGAAAGATTCGGGAGGATTTGCCAGCTGAGGCGCGCTTTGCCGCTGAGCACGTTCACATCTTTTGTTTGCTCCAGCTCGTAAGCGGCAAAATAGGGGTTGTTGTACCACGCATAGTTGTAGTTTGCCTGACGATAGCCCTCTTGCCCCGGAACGTAGAAATGCTTGGCCAGCTCCTGCCCGTTTACGTCGGCGCTCATCCAAATTAGAATGGTGTAGATGTGATTTTTAGGGCCATATCCGTAGCGCGGATAGTTGGGCGAATAGACGTTGTTGTACGACAGCGACGCATCGAGCTGTACGCTATTGGTAATATCAAACGAAGAGCTAAAGTTCAGCCCGCCGGTGGTGAGCGAAGTGTTGGGCACCTGCCCCTGCTGAAAAGCATACTTGCCGGACACGTAGTAGCGAGCCTTTGCGCTGTGGTGGGCGATGGAAAAGTTGTTGTTGGTAACAACGCCCATGCGAAGAAAATCCTCCAGATTATCGTGCGCCACCCAGCCTATCGGCACCCTTTCGTACAACGACTTGTCGTCGTAAACCGTTCCCTTCACATCTCCCCACCAGTCAATCACTTCGCCCGTTTGCTTATTGCGAATGGGGCTGTTCCATTGGGGAATTTTAGCGCCGGTGTTCAGCTTTGGCCCCCACGTCATGTCGCCGTCCGAGATGCCACCGTCGGCGCCATCCCAAAATTCGTACTTCCCGTTGGAGCCGCTTCCGTACTCTTTCTGCGATTCGGGGAAAACCGTAAAACCGGCTGTAACCATGTTTTGGGTAGAAATCGACACCTCCAGCCCCTCTTTTTTGGCGGTTTTGGAAACGAGGAGAATGGCGCCGTTTTTTCCTCTTGAGCCGTAAAGCGCGGAAGCCGTTGGCCCTTTCAGCACGTTAATGCTCTCAATGTCGTCGCCGTTGACGTCAAAAAAGTCTGTTTCCACAGGGATGCCGTCCAAAACTATCAACGGCGCCTTACCGCGCAGCGAAATTTGGGGCGACTGAAAAATTCCGGTCGGGTTATTGATTGTCAGCCCGGCAATTTGGCCGGACAAAGCGTTGCCGATATTCATCGTTTGCGATTCCAGCAAAGCTTCGTTGTCAACCTGCTGCGTAGTATATCCCAGCTTCTTTTTTTGCTGCTTGATACCGATTGCCGTAACGACAACCTCGTCGAGCTTTTGCTGCTCCTCCTTTAGCGTAACGTTGATAATGATTTGTTCATCAACAACTTGTTCGTGTGTAACGAAGCCAATGTAGGAAAAAACAACGGTTTGCCCTGCGGGAACTTCGATGGAGTAGGTTCCGTTTAAATCCGTCATGGTAGCCCTTGACGTGTTTTTGACCTGCACGGTTACTCCCGGCAAGGCTTCACCTTTTGCGTCGGAAACTTTTCCTCTCAGCGCAATAGCTTGGGCGTAGAGGTTTCCCCCCCCTCCCACTGAGAGCGCTGCACCTAATAAAAGTACAAATAATGGTTTCATAATAGCTAATTGTTTTAAGTAAACTTAATAAGGACGATTGATTTTTACCTGTTTGAACACGCTAATTTGTTGGTCTGCGCTACCTTTTGAGGCGCGAAGCGAAGATTCGAAGCTTTGAGTATCAGCCTCATCAATGGCGGCGATGGCCACCTCCAGCACAAAGGCCAGCTCCTCTGCCGCCTGCTGCACCGTAAGGTTTCCCCTTTTTATCTCCTTTTTGAGGTGCTTTTCCACCTTACGCGCAGCGTTGTAGATGTTGGGTTTGTGAATGATGGTGCGTAGCGTTGGGTCGCCCGGAACAATTTCTTCCTTGTGGATGTAGTATTTGTCCACCAAGGTTTTCAGGCAAGCCACCCGCTGCCCCAAATCGTCTTCCTCAACGCTCCGGAACGTAGATGCGTCGAAAGAGTCGGGCATAACGGAATAAAATTCCCACTTGTAGGTGGATTTTGCCTCTGCCTTTGCAGAAGCTGTTTTATTCGCACCCCACGATTCCTTGCTGTAGGACGCAAAGAGCGTTTGCGAAAAGGCGTTACTCATGCCGGCGCATGAGATCAAAAGCAGCAAATAAAATCTCTGTTTTTTCATTTTCTTCGTTTTTTCAGCGTTAAACAAAATATTTTTTACGGGTGCAAAAGTAGGGTTGGAAGATTACAGCATTATTGCAAACGGATGACATGTTTATGAAGAAAGCTTTAAGAAATGAAGCTTACCGCCCTTAATATGCTATAAATAAATTTATTGTAGAAATTATAAGGTAAGAAATTTTCCCCAAATTTTTGAGAGCAGCGACGACCAACGCCTACGAATTTTCTTGTTTTGCTGCAAGTTAAGCATATTTTTTCGGCATAAATCAGCAGAAAAAATTACGCAGGTCTGAACACCCTACCCTACGGGATGCAAAGAGCGGCGGCAGGATGTACTTCTACCGAGAGATAATCCCTACGGGATTATTCAGAGAGCGACAATTTGAATTGAAAATCGGCGTAGCCAAATGCACCTATGCTGATTAGAAGTTAGCTTGAATTTGAGAAAAATTTTACTTTTGCGCTGCTGTGAGAAAAGCACATTTTTCGGGCACAAAGGCGCACAGCCTCAGCAAATACGCAGGCAAAGCGCTGCAAAATATTGAGGAAACGCCTGCATTATGAATAAAAAGTATTATATTTGCAGCCACTACAAAAATAGTACTTATGGTATTCAACGTAAAATATGCTTGGGCAATTCTTTTAGCGGTCGTTTTTGCCATGCCGCTTCACCGGTTGCAGGCGCAGCCGAGCGCTGCGCTGCCGGACAGGAAAAAAGAGCGAGCTTTTGTCGAAAGCAACATCAAGCTTGCCGTAGCGCAGGCAAAGCAAATGCTACAGGCTGTGGATACCAATCTGGTAAAGAAAAGGTATCCCCGCACCACCACCAAAAGCGGCTCGCTGGCCTCCGCCAACATGTACGACTGGACAAGCGGCTTTTTTGCGGGCAACCTGTGGTACCTGTACGAGCTGAGCCGCGACGAGCTGTTCAAGCAAAAGGCAAAGGCGTGGACGGCTTCGCTTGAGCCGCTCAAAACCCATACCGGCACCCACGACTTGGGCTTCATGCTGTACTGCAGCTTTGGGAACGGCTACCGCCTGACGCCCAACGAAACCGCCGAATACAAGGATATTTTAGCTCAGGGCGCCACCGCGCTGTGCACCCGCTACAGCGAAAAAACGCGCTGCATCAAGTCGTGGGAAGCGAACAAATCGTGGGACGGCAAGGTGCGGCAATTTCCGGTTATCATAGACAACATGATGAACCTTGAGCTGCTGATGTGGGCGGCAAAGGCAACAAGCGACGAGGCAAAAGCCAAAAAGTTTCGGGAAATTGCCGTTACCCACGCCAACACAACGCTCAAAAACCACCTCCGCCCCGACTACAGCACCTACCACGTGATTAGCTACGACCCGCAAACGGGCGAGGTGGAAAGCAAAACCACCGCCCAAGGCTGGAGCGACAACTCCACCTGGTCGCGCGGGCAGGCGTGGGGAATTTACGGTTTTACCATGATGTACCGCGAAACGGGCGATGAAAAGTATCTGGAAACGGCAAAAAAGTTGGCTGACTTTTTCCTGAACCACCCCAACCTCCCCGCCGATAAAATTCCCTACTGGGACTTCAACGCTCAGCAAGAAGGCTACGCAGCCCCGTGGCCCGACCGGACGAGCTTTTTCCCCGTGCCGCCGGACAAGTTCCCCATTGCGCACTACCGCGACGCCTCGGCAGGCGCCATTGTAGCGTCGGCGCTCCTAGAGCTTTACGCGCACACCCAAAGCGAAGCCTACCTCACAAGCGCCGTAACCATGCTCCACAGCTTGGCTTCGGACGCCTACAAAGCCGGATTGGGCGAAAACGCCAACTTTTTGCTGAAGCATTGCGTGGGCAGCATCCCGCACGGAACCGAAATAGACGTACCCCTTGTGTACGCCGATTACTATTTCTTGGAGGCGCTGCTGCGCTACCGTACGCTGCTCAACAAGTGATTAATATAGTGATTAAATAGCCATTAAATATGGAGAGATGGCCGAGTGGTCGATGGCGCACGCCTGGAAAGTGTGTATACTCCAAAAGGGTATCATGGGTTCGAATCCCATTCTCTCCGCAAATATCTTGTTTATCTGGAGGTTGTTGCTACAATGGGGGCTAAATTGAGGATTAGCATATTCTATTCCCCCTTGCCGTTCGAGTGCATTTCAAATTGTCGCTCTCATGGATTATCTTAGATATGGATTATCTCTGGGTAGAAATGTATGTGCATCATCTAAAGCGGCATTCCGTAGGTATGCATCTCTGGGTAGAAATGTTGCCGTTTCGTTCAACCTCTGCATCCGGGATACAAACAACCACTACCGAGAGACGCATCCCTACGGGATGCAAAGAGAGGAAAGGTTTTGTCGTTTCTACCGAGAGACGCATCCCTATGGGATGCAAAGTAAAGTAGAGAAGTACGGAATGTTTTTTTAAGTTAATCCCTACCGGATTAATGCTCACAACAATTTGAATTGAAAATCGACATAGTCAAATACACCCAAGCTGAAGTTTGTTCGTTAAAAGATATTACAAACCATTATAAGTAAATCTATTATGGCAAAAACGACAGCAACCGAATTAAAATCATTTCGCCCCTACCATCCGGGCGAACTTTTGAAAGATGAATTGGAATGTCGTCAGCTATCGCAAAGGGAGTTTGCAAAGCAGATAGGATTACCGTACGCCACATTTAATGAAATATTGAATGGTCAACGTCCGGTAACGGCTGATGTTGCGCTATACGTAGAAGACGTTTTGGGGGTTCCGGCGTATATGCTTGTCGGAATGCAAACCGATTACGACCTGACGGCGCAAGAGGACAGCAAAGTGAACGACCGCCATGCGCCCATCCGTAAAGCTGCCGCCGTGCTGCAATAGCAGCTCACGCTAAGGGCGTTTTCTTCGGGTTGCTTCCTGCCTTGATATTCGCGCTCGGAATGGCGACAGCCGCGCGTAGCATCATTTCCTTTTGCTTAAATGCCTTTTTACTAACTCGTAAGGAAAGCCATATATAACCTGACGTACGTTTTGTTTGTCATCAATCCTTCTGAATACCAATTAGATATAATAACTTACATGAAAAAAGGAACGTTTTTTCGAGGGTTTTTGCTGGGTGCGGCAATTTTTGGCTGTGCCGTTGCGCTGTCGGCCAAGGATAAGAAAAAAGAGGCGGCAAGTACGGGCGAGCAAGACCGCAAGTACTGGGCTGACCTGCTGTACAAGATTTCGGAGCCTGTGCTCAGCAACATGAGCCGCGGGGAGCTGGTGAAAAATATGGAGCTTGAGCTGTCGCCCACGTGGGACGGCCGCAGCAAAACCGTATCCTACATGGAGGCTTTTGGTCGCCTGATGGCCGGCCTGGCGCCGTGGCTCGCCCTGCCCGAAGATGATACCCAAGAGGGAAAGCAGCGCAAGCAGCTCCTGGAGTGGGCGCTGAAGAGCTACGCCAACGCCGTAAACCCCGATAGCCCCGACTACCTAGAGTGGAAGCGCGAGGGTCAGCCGCTGGTTGACGCCGCCTACATCGCCAACAGCTTTTTGCGCGCGCCCAAGCAGCTGTGGGAGCCGCTGGACGACGCTACCAAGCAACGATTTATTGAAGAATTCAAGGGTTTGCGGCGGGTACCTCAATTCAGCACCAACTGGCTCCTCTTCTGCGCCATGCTCGAAACGTTTCTTGCCTCGGTGGGCGCGGACTACGACGAAGACCGCATCAGCTATGCGCTTCGCAAGATAGAGGAGTGGTACGTGGGCGACGGCTGGTACTCCGATGGTCCGCGCTTCGCTTTTGACTACTACAACAGCTTTGTTATACACCCCATGTACGTGGAAATCCTGGAGGTGCTGGCAGGCAAGAAAACAATCAACACCAAGGGCTTTGAGCCTGCGCTGAAGCGGATGCAGCG
>JAISLN010000270.1 GCA_031290835.1 Prevotellaceae bacterium | reverse complement strand
TCCTCCGGCGAAATTTGCCGCTGCTGCAGCATGATCATGGTGGAGATGATGTTTCGCAGGCGCAGCTCCAGCTCCACCGGCAGAAAAGCGTCGTTGTGCGGCGGCACCGCTATCGTTTTCACCGCGCTAATGGTGGCAAAAAGTGCGCCTCCCAGCTCCACGTTGAGCTCCAGCATGGTCAGCTGCACCGTGCGGCGCGAGGGGTTGCCGACTTTTACGTCCATGTTCACCAGCATTTTTCCGCCACCTATAGGCTGCACGCTCACGTTGCGCACCTCCTCCACGCGAATACGGCTCAGCCCGCTGCACGAGGATAAAGCCACGGCAGCGGGCAGCGCCCACAACAGTATTTTTGTAATGCCCTGCATAAAAAAGCTATCCAAATGATTAAAAACCTCGCAAAGATAAGAAATTTGGGACAGCCCGGCAATTTTTACTCGTCCTTTTCCGTTTCTACGTACTCTTTCAGCAGCTTTTCCTGCACGTCGGGCGGCGCCTGCAGGTACTCCGCAAAGCGCATGGTGTAGGTAGCGCGTCCGGAGGTGATGGAGCTGAGCGTGGTGCTGTACTTGTTCATTTCGGCAAGCGGCACCCGCGCCTTTACCAGCTCAAAGTTTTTTTCGCTGCTCATGCCCTCTATAATTCCGCGCCGGTTTTGCAAATCGCTCATCACGTCGCCCATGCAGTCGGCGGGCACCAGCACCTCCACCTCGTAGATAGGCTCCATGATTTTGGGTGCGGCCTTTCTGAACGCCTCCTTAAAGGCATTGCGCCCCGCCAGCTTAAAGGAAATTTCGTTGCTGTCCACCGGGTGCATTTTGCCGTCGTACACCGCTACGCGAATATCGCGGGCGTATGAGCCGGTGAGCGGCCCCTCCTCCATTTTTTCCATAATGCCCTTGAGGATGGCGGGCAAAAATCGGGCGTCGATAGCGCCGCCCACAATGCAGTTGTAGAACACGAGCTTTCCGCCCCAGTCCAGCGCATACTCGTCCTTTCCGCGAATGTTGAGCGTTATTTCGCGCCCGTCAACCTTGAACGTTTTGGTATCGGGCGCGTTGTCGTCGTGGGGCTCAATCAGCAGGTGCACCTCGCCAAACTGCCCTGCGCCGCCGCTTTGCTTTTTGTGGCGGTAGTCGGCGGCGGCAACTTTGGTGATGGTTTCGCGGTAGGGGATTTTGGGGTTGAGCAGCTCCACCTCTATCTTGTATATGGTGCTCAGGTTGCGCTTCAGGATGTTGATGTGGTGTTCCCCCTGCCCGCTCACGATAGTTTGCTTCAGCTCCTTGGAGTACTCCACGAGTATGGTGGGGTCTTCCTGATGAATCCGGTTGAGCGCCTCGCCCAGCTTTTCCTCATCGGCAGCATTTACGGGCTTGATGGCTGTTCGGAACTTGGGCTGCGGGAAGGTGATGGGGTAAAACTTCCACGTTTTTCCGCCGCCGTTCAGCGTTTGGTTGGTATGCGTATTCTTCAGCTTCACGGTGCAGCCTATATCTCCTGCCGCCAGCTCCGGCAGCTTTGTCCGGTTTTTGCCGGCCGAAGCAAACAGCTGCGTAAGCCGCTCCTTGCCGTCGTTGTTGGCGTTGACGAGGTCTATGCTTTCGGTAATCGTTCCGCTCATCACGCGGAAGTAGCTCAGCTCGCCCATGTGCTGCTCCACGGCGGTTTTGAATACAAAGAGCGAGGGGGCGCCGCCGGCGTCGCAGGGCACCACCTCATCGTCCACCGTTTTGTACTCCCGCGCCTTTTCGGGCGAGGGCGCCACGTTGATAATAAACTCCATGAGGCGCTTTACGCCGATATCCTTTTTGGCCGATAGGCAAAACACGGGCATCACCTCGCGATTTTTCATGCCTGCTCGCAGCCCTCGCCGCACCTCTTCTTCGTCCAGCGTTCCCTTGTCAAAAAACAGCTCCATCAGCTCCTCGTCGTACTCTGCGGCGGCTTCTACAAGTATTTTGTTGAGCTCCACGGCGCGCTCCATTTCCTCGTCCGGAATTTCCAAATCTTCGCGCACGCCGGTATCGCCTTTGAACTTGTACATTTTCATTTTGAGCACATCAATAAAGCCGTCAAAGCCTGCGCCCGTAGCTATGGGATACTGCACCTGCACCACCTTTTTGCCAAAAGCATCGCGCAGCGAGGCAATGCCGGCGTCGTAGTCCGCCTTTTCGCTATCGAGGTGGTTGATGGCAAGAATTATCGGCTTGTTGTGGCGCTCGGCGTAGCGCGCAAAAATCTCCGTTCCCACCTCCACGCCGTTTTGCGCGTTGATGACCATTACGCCGGTATCGCACACCTTAAAGGCAGCAAACACGCCGCCTGCAAAGTCGTCGGAGCCGGGCGTATCGATAAAGTTGAGCTTGCGCTCCAGAAATTCGGTGTACAGCACCGTGCTGTAGATGGAGCGTTGGTAGGCTTGCTCTACTTCAGCGCTGTCGCTCACGGTATTTTTGGCCTCTACGCTGCCTCTGCGGTCTATCACTTTACCCTCAAAGAGCATGGCCTCGGCGAGGGTTGTTTTGCCGCTGCCGGGGGCGCCCAGCAGCACAACATTGCGGATTTTTTCGGTGGAGTAGGTCTTCATAACAAAATAAATT
>JAISLN010000269.1 GCA_031290835.1 Prevotellaceae bacterium | reverse complement strand
ACCCCCTGACTTGTGATGGTGCCGCCCGAAATGGCGTCCACCTCGTGCGGGCGACCCTGCGTGCCGCCGCCTTTCACCACCTTTACGGAGGTGAATAGCGAGGCGGCGTCAAAAATCTTCTTCCCCGCAAACTGCTGATGAAACTCCGGCGTGGAGAGCTCTGCGCCCAGCCCCGGCGTTTCGCCCTGATGGTCGAATACTACGCCGTAGATGGTGGAGAAGTCGTCGTGCAGCGCCACGTAGCCCCAGATGGGACCCCACAGGCCGGCGCCGCGCACCGGAATAATGTACTTGAGCGCGCTGTCGCTATCCGTGCAGATAAATACCGGGAGCTTGCGGTCGGCGGCAGGCTTGGCCGCCTCCTCCTCAAGGTTTACCTCAAAGGCGTTGCCCTCCTGCTCCTCGCCGAGCGAGCTCACTACGCAGCTGCCGGTGATGTACTTTGCGTATTCGTCTTCAACGTACTGCTTTTTGTTGGCGGCATTTTTCACCTCAGCCGCCTTGTGCACGGAAAACAGGATGCTTTGCTTTTTTTCCACCTCAACGTTTTTTTGCTGAAATGGCTTGAGGAGCGTTGCCGCCACCGACAGCACCGCCGCTACGATGACTACCAGCGCAATGGAGTACAGGTATATGTATTTGTTGTCGTCCTTGTTCATGGTTTACTTTGGCTATGCTTTTTGTACAGCCCGCCGGAGCCGTCTGCGAATGTTGAGCTGCACAACGCAGTGGTCTATCAGCGGGGCAAAAACGTTCATAAATAAAATGGCGAGCATCATTCCTTCGGGGTATGCCGGGTTGAGCACGCGAATCATCACCGCCATTGCGCCGATGAGGAAGCCGTAAATCCATTTGCCCGACTTGGTTTGCGAGGAGGTTACGGGGTCGGTTGCCATGAACACCGCGCCAAAGGCAAAGCCGCCCATGATGAGGTGCTGATACGCCGGAATATCCATGTAGGCGTTGGCGCCTATTGCGTTGAACAGCAGCCCGGTGAGGTAGCCGCCCGCCGCCACCGACAGCATGATGCGCCCGCTGCCCACGCCCGTAAAAACGAGCAGCGCAGCTCCCAGCAGAATGGCCGCCGTAGAGGTTTCGCCCACAGAGCCGGGGATAAATCCCCAAAACATTTTCTCCACCTCCATAGCCGAAAACGGCAGCTGCCCCGCAAACGCCTTTGCCAGCGGAGTAGCGCCCGAAAAACCGTCGACCACCGCCGTGCTGCCCGATAGCCCGCCAATCCAAATGCTGTCGCCGGAAATGTGCGAGGGGTACGAAAAGAATACAAAGGCGCGCGCCAGCAGCGCAGGGTTGAAGATGTTCATCCCCGTGCCTCCAAAAACCTCCTTGCCGATGACGACGGCAAAGGCCGTAGCCAGCGCCAGCATCCAAAGCGGGAGGTCGGGCGGCATGATCATGGGGATGAGGAGACCCGAAACCAAAAAACCCTCGTTGACCTCGTGCCCCCGAATTTGCGCCACCGCAAACTCAATGCCCAGCCCCACGATGTAGGACACCGCTATCATGGGGAGTATTTTGCCGAGCCCGTACCCAAAAATGCTCCAAAAATCCACCGCGTGGTTGATGGAAAGGTAGTGCTGAAACCCTACGTTCCAAATCCCAAACAGCAGCGCGGGCGTAAGCGCGGCTATCACCACCGTCATGATGCGCTTGAGGTCGATGGCGTCGCGCACGTGGCAGCCTTGGGAGGTTACCGTTTTGGGCACAAACAGCAGCGACTCAAACGCCTCAAACGTGGAGTGCAGAAAATGCAGGCGCTTCCCTTTCTCAAAGCTGGGCTTGATATTGTCTAAAAATTTTCGTATTGAATTCATGTAAATTCCTGAACCTAAAAGTTATGGAAGTTTTTCAATCTTGCTTTGTCCTAACCGGCCTCGGCCATCATCAGGTCGATACCCTTGCGCAAAATTTGCTGCACATCTATCTTGGAGGCGCACACAAACTCGCACAGCGCGAGGTCTTCCTCTATCACCTCGTAAATTCCCAGCTTCTCCATGCGCTCCACGTCGCCCGCCATGGCTGCCTTTATCAGGTACGTCGGCAGTATGTCCATGGGCAGCACCCGCTCGTACTGTCCGGTGGCGACAAAGGCGCGCTGCCCGCCGTTGAGGTTGGTGTTCAGCGCGTACTGCCTGCCGGGCGTGAGCCACGAAAAGTAGGAGCGCGACGTGCTCAGCTTCCCAAAGCGCGGCATCAGCCAGCCTAGCGCCTCGCAGCGGTCGCCCTCGGGAATCACCGTTACCTCGTTGCTGTAGAAGCCGAGGTGTCCGTTTATGCCCACGCTTGCGCCGGTGAGCACGTTTCCGCTAATCACGCGCTTGTGCTCGCCCCTATCGTTGACCAATTCCGCCAGCCCGCTCAGCGACGCGCCGGCAACCATGCGGTAGTAGCGCGGCTTTTTCACCTCCGAGCCTACCAGCGCAACCACCTTAGACACGTCGTACGTGCCGCCGGTAAAGAGCCGTCCCAGCGCAACCACGTGTTGCGGAGCAATGGTCCACGCTATATCGCCCTTGTTGAGGGGGTCGATGTGGTGTAGCTGCACGCCGACGTTGCCGGCAGGGTGGGGGCCTTTTACGCGGTGTAGCTCCACGCCCTTGGCGCGCTCAAAGGTGTTGTTGGCGGGGTAGTCGGCGCAGAGCGAAAGGTGAACGCTGCCCGCCGTGAGCTTTTTTAGCGCGTCAACGCCTTTTTGGAACGCCGCGCCTTCGCCGTTCACGAGGTAGTCGGCGTCGGCGGCCAGCGGCGCCGTGTCGAAGCCCGAAATGAAGATGGCCTTGGGCCTTGCCTGAGGGTCGGCAATAACGCCGTAGGGACGCTGCACCAGAAAGGGCCACGCGCCGGCGCTCAGCATCAGCTCCACCACCTCGTCGCGCGAAGCTGCTGCGAGGTCGGGAACGGCGAACTGCTCGCTTTCGCTTTGACCGTCGGGCGCAATTATAGCCTCCAGTATTTTGCGGCGTTCGCCGCGCCTCACCTCCTGCAGCGTGCCGCTTACGGGCGAGGCAAAACGTATTTCGGGGCGATGCTTGTCGCAAAAAACCGCCGTCCCCGCCTTTACAGCGCTACCCTCCGCCAGCAGCATTTTGGGCGTAAGCCCATAAAAATCGGTAGGTTTAATGGCGTATGAGGGAGGGGATGGACATTTGGGGAGCACTCTTTCGGGCAAACCCCGCAGCTTTATGTTAAGACCTTTTTTTAGTTTAATGGTTGGCTGCATATACGTGCATAAAGTTGTTCTTTCGTTTTCGTTGAAACATG
>JAISLN010000268.1 GCA_031290835.1 Prevotellaceae bacterium | reverse complement strand
AAAAAACAGATGAAAGTAGCAATTGTTGGCACAAGCGGCGCCGTGGGGCAGGAGTTTTTGAAGCTGCTGGAGCAGCGCAATTTTCCGCTGGATGAGCTGGCGCTCTTTGGCTCAAAGCGCAGCGCGGGGCGTACCTACACGTTCAAGGGAAAGGAGATTGCCGTACAGGAGCTCCGCCACAACGACGATTTCAGGGGGGTGGACATTGCGTTTACCTCTGCCGGAGGCGGCACCTCCAAAGAGTTTGCCGAAACCATCACCAAGCACGGCGCCGTGATGATAGACAACTCCAGCGCCTTCCGCATGGATAGCGACGTGCCGCTGGTGGTGCCGGAGGTCAACGCGGAGGATAGCAAAAACCGCCCGCGCAACATCATTGCCAACCCCAACTGCTCTACCATCATTATGGTGGTAGCGCTCAAGGCGATAGAAAATTTGTCGCACATCAGGCGCGTACACGTGGCCACGTACCAGAGCGCCAGCGGCGCAGGCGCAGCCGCCATGGCCGAGCTCGAAGCGCAGCTGCGGCAGGCGCTGAGCGGCGAAAAACCCGCGGTAGAAAAGTTCAAGTACCAGCTGGCGTTTAACCTCATCCCCCAAATAGACGTATTTGCCGACAACGGCTACACCAAGGAGGAGCTGAAAATGTACAACGAAACGCGCAAAATCATGCACAGCGACGTGGAGGTGAGCGCCACCTGCGTGCGCGTTCCGGTGATACGCGCGCACAGCGAGGCGGTGTGGGTAGAAACAGAAAAGCCGCTCACGGTTGAGGCAGCGCGCGCCGCGCTAAGCAGCGCACCGGGCGTGGCGCTCGCCGACGAGCCTGCAAGCAGCAAGTACCCCATGCCGCTATTTGTAGCCAACGAAGACGACGTTTACGCGGGGCGCATTCGCAAGGACTTGGCCAACCCCAACGGGCTAACCTTTTGGCTTGTAGGCGACCAAATCCGCAAGGGCGCTGCGCTCAACGCCGTGCAGATTGCGGAGTACCTGATTGAAAACGCCGCGCTCTGACGGCTATGGCCTCCAACGATTGGAAAAACCGCCTTGGCGTGGTGTACTCCACCAACCCCAGCTTTGGCTACGCAAAGCCGCAGGATGAAGCTGCCGCCACCCTGCCGCCGCCACAGCAAAACCTGCGCGTGCAGCTCGACCGCAAGCAGCGCGGCGGCAAGCAGGTTACGTTGGTAACGGGATTTGCAGGCAGCCGGGACGATTTGGAGCAGCTGGGCAAAATGCTCAAGGCGAGCTGCGGCGTAGGCGGCGCCGTGAAGGATGGCGAAATCCTCATCCAGGGCGACCACCGCGACAGGGTGCTGAGCTTGCTGCAAAAGGCGGGATACAAGGCCAAGAAAGCGGGAGGATAAGGGAGGATAGCAGCGCCTGCGCTTGGGAGCGGCTACAAAATGGCGAGATTTTTGCCGCACGCCAGCAGCAGCAAAATAGCGCCGCCAACCGCAATGCGGTACCATCCAAAAGCCTTGAAGCCGTAGCGCGTAAGGAAGCCAATGAAAAACCGTATTGCCAACATGCCTACCGCAAACGCCACAGCGTTGCCAACGCCCAGCAGCAGCATATTTTCCCGTATATTTTCTTCGGCAAAAAGTATTTTGTAGTCCTTGAGCAGCTTGTAGGCTGAGGCGGCAAACATGGTGGGCACGGCCAAGAAAAATGAAAATTCGGCCGCCGTTTTTCGGTCTAAGCCTGTTGCCATGCCGCCTACAATGCTCGCCGCAGAGCGCGACACGCCGGGGATCATGGCTACGCACTGCGCCAGCCCAATCTTGAGCGCACGGCGGTTGTCAACGCGCTGTTCCTTTGCTGAATTGACAAACCATCGGTCAACAAAAAGCATCACAATCCCCCCCAGCACCAGCATAACGGCTACCACCGGCACGCTCTCAAGCAGCACGTCGATGTAGTCGCCGAGCAGAAAGCCGATGACGGCGGCGGGCAGGAAGGCAACCAAAAGCGTAGCGTAGAAGCTGAGGGACTGAAAAAACCTTTTCCAGTACAAAATGAGCACCGAAAGAATGGCGCCCAGCTGAATGTTGACCGTAAAGGCCTTAACGAGCGGGGTGCTCTCCACGCCCAGCAGGTGCTGCGCAAGAATCATGTGACCGGTGGACGACACGGGCAAAAATTCCGTCAGCCCCTCCACAACAGCTACGATAATGGCTTGTAAAATGCTCATCAGCTTTAGATTTCGGATTTACAGAAGGGCAAAATTTTCAGCATTTTAAAAATCGGTGCGCTGCAAAAATTCTGCCGCTATGCAAGCTAATTTTGTTGTTTTGTGGGGCGCTTCATGATGGCGTAAATCTCGAAGGCAAAGCCCAAGATAACGACGATGGGCGCAAGCGTAATGCGGCGAAAGCTGTAGAGCTCTTCGGCGTTGAACACGTTGGGGTCGGACGATTTGCCGCCGCTCATGAGCACAAAGCCTACTACGATGATGGCAAAGCCGATAAGCATCAGCTTGTAGTTTTGCAGCCCAAGGGCAATACCTGCGCCGGACTTGTCGGGTTTTGCGGCGGCGGCAGCTGATTTGGCGGCAGCTGATTTGGATGGTTGTTTTGACATGCTATGTTTAATTACGAAATTAAAAAACTACGAATATGGATTTTCTACCCTGTTTTTAGGGGTTAATAGTACAGGTCGTCGGCCTGCATATCTAGGAACTTATTTACGGCAAAGTAGGTGGAAATAACGCCCACCACCACCCCAACAACGAGCAGGCACAGAAACAAAACCCCCACAACTTCTACCGTAACCATTTGCACCATTTCGCGCCCCACCTCGTTGCGCACAAGGTAAAACAAGCCGAGCAGCAGCGTCATTGCTACCATTGCCGAGATCACCCCGTGCAGCGCGCTCTTGAGCATAAACGGGCGGGTAATAAACGCCCGCGTGGCGCCCACCAGCCTCATGGTATTTATCAAAAAGCGGCGCGAGTAAATGGAGAGCCGGATGGTATTGTTGATTTGCGCAAACGAAACGAAAAAGAGCAGCCCGCTAAAAAGCAGCAGCATGGCGCTTATCTTGTTGATGTTGTCGTTCACCAGCCCAATGAGCGATTTTTGGTACGCTATTTCCTTTACCTGCCTAAACTCCTTAAACTTTTTTTCGATAACGCGCATGCTGTCGTTGTTGGCGTAGCGGTAGCGCAGCTTGGCCTCGATGGAGACGGGCAGCGGGTTGTAGCCGAGGAACGCAACAAAATCTTCGCCCAGCATTGCGCGGAGCTCGCGCTCGGCGTCTTCCTTTGAGATGAACTTGGTTTCGCGCACGTAGGGCGACACGTCCAGCTGCTTGCGCACCCAAGCAATATCCGCTTCGGTGGCGTTGTCCTGCAGCACTACCGAAAAGCCGATGTTCTCCCGAACGTAGCGCGACAGCCGGTTGGCGTTGAGCAGCAGCACCCCCACCACGCCCAGCAGCAGCAGCACCAGCGACATGCTTACTAC
>JAISLN010000267.1 GCA_031290835.1 Prevotellaceae bacterium | reverse complement strand
CAGGCCGGATGGCGCTTCAACGAGCCGGAAGGCGAAGTGCTGGTATATATGGGTAATGAGTTGCCGCTCATTCAGCCGCCGCGCCGCGCCTACTATTTAGTCCTGCTCTCGGTGAGCGATGAGCTGGCCGACGGCATTTACGAAATTAATTTCGACCTACAGGGCAACCGCTGTTCACCGGTCACCCAAGCGACGGTCGGCACATTTACCTACGCCGCGCCGCGGGCGCTCCTCAGCATACAGCGCGGCAGCGTAGCCAATCCGCTTACGCTGGGGCAAGGCGCACTCGACTCGCTAACCATTACACCGGCGAACAGCACAGTATATCGTCCCTTCGGCGCCGTGAAAATCAGCGCCCAAACGCCCATAACCTCTTTAGCCGCTTATGACGCGCTGTCCGACGCCTTGCCGGTAACCCGCCGCACGGCAAGCGTGATTGATCTGTCGTCATTGGAACCGTTCCCCACCACGGCCGTTCGGCAACTCCATGCGGTGGAAAAAGCCGCCATTACCTGTACGAATGCCGCCGCCACCAGCGAGCAGATTACCGCCCCGCAGCAATTGTTCTACACCGTAGCTGACGGACAAAAAACCACCTCGTCGCCGGCAGTAAGTGTAAATACCCGCGGGCCAAAAATCATCATCACAAAAGAAGTTACGGCGCTCAACGGCCGGCCTTACCGGGAGGGTGATGCGCTCGGCGCCGACGCCGATGGCTATGCGGAATTAACGATGGTGTTTACCGCCGAAAATCGCGGGTCGGGCGCCGAGAATGTACGCGCACTTTACACCAATGAAGGGCTGTTTACCCCTGTAGCCGACAAAATCCGGCAAACCTGTCCGCTATGCATAATAAACGGCAGCAGCGTGAACCTCTACTTCGGTACCATGATGTCGGGCAGTAAAGTTACCGATACGCTTTACTACACCATCAGCGCGGCCGATGTAATGGGCAGCGGGGAGGAGCGCGTCAGTCCTTCTTCGGCAGCTTCCGCCGTGCGGGCGTCTGCCGCATCTTCGCCCGCTGCACCCTCGTCTGCCGCATCCTCGTCCACCGATTGGATGGCGGTACTCACCGGCGGCGACATACGCTTTGAAAGCACCGATGACCGGCGGGCGTACCATTACAGCGATACCAATGCCACACGCGTGTTGTTCTATGAGCTGCAACCCGCCGACGTGACCCTGACGGAAGAAAAAATCATCATCGGGAAACCGGCGGAGTTTATCGCTGCGGTGAAAAACTATGCCTATCCCGTAACGCAGGTTGAAGTGAGCCTGTATGCGCTTAACGAGATGGACACGGTGTTCCTGTGTTCGGGCGTAATCGCGCAAATCAGCACTGCCGACGTGGAAACCGTTGCGTTGCAGCACAAGTTTACGGACGCCCGCATGATGCGTGACGAAAAAATACGCCTGCTGCTCAAAGTAAATCCCCATGCGGAGATTCCGGAGTTGGACTACAACAACGACAGCCAATTTTTCGACGCCGAAGTGGGCGCACCGAACATGGAAGACGACGGCAAGCTGGTGATTTTCCCCAATCCCGCCGTGACGGACGTGAATTTCGTGTATGACGATTGCCTGCAACTCATACGGAAAATGGAAATGTGCTTGTACGGGAGCAAGGGAGGGAAGCTGGATTGCCATTTCGGGACGCAGTGTCAGGTAAGCTGGAATTTATCGTCTTTGTCGCCGGGCATTTATGTCGTGCGCATTGAAGTAACCTTGCAGGACGGCAGCAAGAAGCAATACCTTCGCCGTCTGGCGCTGGAGCGGTAGAATTTGTGGGGATAGTCCAATCGCAGAAAATCTCACCCTTTTCCCTGACATAAAATAACAAGCGCTCGCAGCTGCTCCTCCTTGGAGTAGTCGATGTTTTGCCGGACAATCTCGTCCTTGCAGGCGGGGAAAGCCTTGATGAACGCTTTTTTGTTTGCCACCTTCGGCTTGAAGCTTTTAATGAGGTAGTAGGTGCGGCTTTCCTCATAGATGAGCTTTTCCGTGCCCGTGAGGTGGTCGGCAGGAGCGCCGTCCATGGTGCTCACGCTCTCCACCTTCATCAGCGAGGTGGCGCCGCCGTAGCCGGCGTCCTTGCGGTGATCCACAATGCGCAGCTTGCGCGATACGCCCAGCTGCACCTCGCCGTCAACAAGCACCTCTATGAAAGCCGACTTGTGCTTTATGAAAAAGCGCTTGCCGATGCTCACGTGCTGCACCTCGTCGAGGTTGGCAATGGCCATTACGCTGCTGTCGTCGCCTATGAACTGCATTTGCTCCAGCAGCATGTTGTAGTTGAGCTTTGCCGATGCGCGCTCGCCGCTCTTGAACATCACCATGCCGGCGGTAAACTGCGGCAGCAGGAATTGCGTTTCGCCCGACATGATTTGCGTAACGTCGTTGTAGCGGTCGGAGAGCTGCACGGCTTCGCGCTTTTGAGCAGGCAGCGCGGCGCACGCGCTGTACAGGAAGAGGGCGGAAAGTAACGTCTTTTTCATAATCAAAAATAGTGCGTAAAAATATGGCGCGGAATGCGTACTGCGATAGCGCTGCATACTTGCTGCATGCTTATTGTACACAGTACAATATCGCAAATGTACAAATTTTTATCGTACTGTTAGATTATTTGCTTTGTTTTTCGTAGCTTTGCCTTAAAAATTCTTTACCATGAAAACAACAATACTTTTTTTATGCTCGCTTTTGGTAGCGGCAGCGCTATCGGCGCAGGACAACAAGCAGTGGCGCGGCAACCGCACCGGCGTGTACGGCGAGCCGGGCTTGCTCAAATCGTGGCCTGCCGAAGGCCCCAAAATTCTGTGGCACTACGACGGGCTTGGCGAAGGTCACTCGTCGGTTGCCATCTCGTCCGACAAGCTCTACGTAACGGGGCTTACCGGCGACAAGGGCTACATTTATGTGCTCGACTTGCAGGGAAACTTGCTGAACAAAAAGGAGTACGGCAACGAGTGGAACAAAAGCTACAACGGCTCGCGGGGCACAATCACCATCAACGAGGGCAAGCTCTACCTGATTTCGGGAGTGGGCGATATTGTTTGCCTCGACGAAAAAACCCTCGACGTGGTGTGGAAAAAAAATATGCTGAGCGACTTTAGCGCAAAAAACATCACGTGGGGTATTTGCGAATCGCCGCTCATTGTCGGCGAAAAGCTCATCGCCACGCCGGGCGGAAAGGAGCACAACATTGTTGCGCTCAACAAAAACACCGGCGAGCTCATTTGGAGCACCCCCGCCGAGGGCGACCTCTCGGCGTACTGCTCGCCCCTGTACGTGGGCGACCAGCAAACGCCACAGGTGGTTACCATGACCGCAAAGCACATTGTGGGCGTTGACGTTGCCACCGGCAAGCTGCTGTGGTCGTTTGAAAACATCAACCGCCACGCCGTGCACCCCAACATTCCGGTGTACAGCAACAACCAGCTCCTCTGCACCAGCGGCTACGGCAAAGGCTCCGTGATGCTGCGCCTGACCGAAGGAGGGCGTAGCGTAGAGAAAATGTGGGACGCACCGGAGCTCGACTCGCGCATCGGCGCAATGGTAAAAATCGGCGACTACGCCTACGGCTCGGGCGACGCCAACAAGTATTGGTTTTGCGTAGATTGGAAAACCGGAAAGCTGCTCTACAAGGATAGCTCGCTGCCCATAGGCGCCGTTATTGCCAACAACGACATGCTCTACTGCTACTCCGACAGGGGCGACTTGGCGTTGGCAAAGGCCACGCCCGAAAAATTTGACGTGGTAAGCAAAGCTTCGGTTACGTTGGGCACCGACCAGCATTGGGCGCACCCCGTCATCCACAAGGGGACGCTCTACCTGCGGCACGGAAACACGCTGATAGCGTACAGCGTAAAGTAGCGCAGCAGGCGCAGCATTCTCCTAAATTCCAATTCCAAATATAAAAACATGAACGAAGTAAAAGCTTTAAATTGTGCGGCTGATAACATCCGTATTTTGGCGGCAGCCATGGTGGAGAAAGCCAAGTCGGGACATCCGGGCGGCGCTATGGGAGGCGCGGATTTTGTCAACGTGCTCTTCTCCGAATTTTTGAATTACGACCCCAGCGATGCGGCGTGGATCAACCGCGACCGCTTTTTTCTTGACCCCGGGCACATGTCGCCCATGCTATACGGCGTGCTTGCGCTCTGCGGCAAGTACAGCATGGACGAGTTGGCGGCTTTTCGCCAGTGGGGAAGCCCCACGCCCGGACACCCCGAAGTAGATGTGCAGCGCGGCGTGGAGAACACCTCCGGTCCCCTTGGGCAGGGGCATACCATGGCGGTGGGAGCGGCTATTGCCGAGCGATTTTTGGCAGCCCGCTTCGGCGAGTGGATGAGCCACAAAACCTACGCTTTCATTTCGGACGGCGGCGTGCAGGAGGAAATTTCGCAGGGTGCGGGGCGCCTTGCCGGATACCTTGGGCTGCACAACCTCATCATGTTTTACGACAGCAACGGCATTCAGCTCTCCACCGAAACAAGCGCGGTAACGGACGAGGACACGGCAAAGAAGTACGAAGCGTGGGGTTGGAGCGTCATCACCATTGACGGCAACAACGCCCTGCAAATTCGCGAAGCCCTGCAAAAAGCCAACGCCGAGCAGCAGCGCCCAACGCTCATCATCGGCAAAACCATCATGGGCAAGGGCGCCCGCACCGCCGACGGCGGCAGCTTTGAAAACAAAACCGCCACGCACGGTATGCCGCTGGGCGAAGCCGGCGCGTCGCTGGAGGAAACCATCAAAAACCTGAACGGCGACCCCGCCAAGCCCTTTACCGTCTTTGCCGAAGCTGCCGCGCTGTACGCCAAGCGCAAGGCGGAGTTGGCGAAAATTGCCGCCGCAAAAAAGGCGGAGCAGGCTGCGTGGGAAAAAGCGCACCCCGACCTCGCCGCAAAGCTCCGAAAATTCTTCTCCGGCAGCGCACCCGCAGTGGACTACGCCGCCATTGCGCAGAAGGAAAATCAGGCAACGCGCGCGGCCTCGTCGGCAGTGCTGGCGGCGCTGGCAAAGAGCGTGGAGAACATGGTGGTATCCTCCGCCGACCTGTCGAACTCCGACAAGACCGACGGATTTTTGAAAAACAGCAAGGCGTTTACCCGGGGCGACTTTTCGGGCGCTTTTCTGCAAGCCGGCGTGAGCGAGCTCACCATGGCCTGCGTGATGAACGGCATGGCGCTGCACGGCGGCGTTATTCCGGTGTGCGGCACGTTCTTTGTCTTTTCCGACTACATGAAGCCAGCGGTGCGGCTTGCCGCCCTCATGCAGCTGCCCGTAAAGTACGTTTGGACGCACGACGCTTTTCGCGTTGGCGAAGACGGCCCAACGCACCAGCCGGTGGAGCAGGAGGCGCAAATACGCCTGTTGGAGCAGCTCAAAAACCACCACGGACAAAACAGCATGCTGGTGCTTCGCCCGGCGGACTCCCACGAGGCAACGGCGGCATGGAAGCTGGCGCTTGAGAACACCGCCACGCCCACGGCGCTCATCCTGTCGCGCCAAAACATCAAAGACCTGCCCGCCGCAAGCGGCAACCGCTACGAAGAGGCGCAGCAGGCGCGGCGCGGTGCATACGTGGTGCAAAAAGCCGCAGCGCCGGACGTGGTATTGCTCGCCAACGGCTCGGAGGTCGCCACGCTGGTGGACGCCGCAAAGCTGCTGGAGGAGCGCAAAAAATTGCGCGTACAAATTGTTTCCGCACCAAGCGAGGGGCTGTTTTTTGCGCAGGATGTCGCCTACCGGCAGGAGGTTATCCCCGCAGGCGTTCCCGTGTTTGGGCTTACCGCCGGTTTGCCCTCCACCCTGCACCGCTTTGTGGGCGACAATGGCGCGGTGTTTGGGCTTGACCACTTCGGGCTTTCCGCCCCCTACAAGGTGCTGGACGAAAAGTTTGGATTTACGGCAGAAAACGTATATTTGCAGGTGGAAAAG
>JAISLN010000266.1 GCA_031290835.1 Prevotellaceae bacterium | reverse complement strand
AATTCAAAATTTAAAATTCAAAATTTCCCCCGCATGATGAATAGAATTGATACCCTTTTCGCCGCAAAGCGCCGAAACATCCTCTCCGTGTACTTCACGGCGGGCTACCCTCAGCCGGACGACACGCTGAGCATCATCTGCGAGCTGGCCGCGCAGGGGGCGGATATGGTGGAGGTGGGCATTCCCTTTTCCGACCCCATGGCCGACGGGCCGGTTATTCAGCAAAGCGGAGCCGCCGCCCTGAAGAACGGAATGACCCTGCGCAAGCTCTTTGCGCAGCTCGAAGACGTTCGCCGCCACGTTTCGCTGCCGCTCATCATGATGGGCTACCTCAACCCCGTGATGCAGCTCGGCGTAGAAGCATTTTGCCGCCGGTGCAGCGAAGTGGGCGTTGACGGCGTTATCATCCCCGACCTGCCCTTTGGCGACTACATGGAGCGCTTCAAGGCGCTGGGCGAGCGCTACGGCGTCCGCTTCATCATGCTGATTACTCCCGAAACCTCGGATGAGCGGATACGCCTGATTGACGAAAATACGTCGGGCTTTATCTACATGGTATCAACGGCGTCCACCACCGGCGCAAGGGATAGCTTTGACGAAAAAACGCTCGCCTACTTCCGCCGGATTGACGGCATGACCCTCCGCAACCCCCGCCTAATCGGCTTTGGAATATCGAACAAAGCTACCCTCGACGCGGCATTTGCCAACGCCAACGGCGCCATTATCGGCAGCGAATTTATCCGGCTGCTCGGCGCAGAGCAAAGCATTGCCTGCGCGACGTCCGCCCTCATGAAAAAGCTGGCGCAGGGCAGCCGCTGAGCGCGTAAGGGCAAGCCAAGTTTTGTATCTCTGAAATAATTATCCTACCTTTGCGCCACAGCATGGCAGGGCTCAAAGTTGGGCTACTCGCATTCACCATAAATTTACGCAGCATGAAATCATTAATTGCTACAGAGCTTCAGCTTCCGAAGCAAACCGCCTTTTACAAGGGCAAAGTTCGCGACGTATATACCGTTGACGACAAGTATCTGGTTATGGTCGCCACCGACCGCATTTCGGCGTTCGACGTGGTGCTGCCCAAGGGTATTCCCTTCAAGGGGCAAATGCTCAATCAGATTGCGGCAAAGTTTTTGGACGCCACGAGCGACATTTGCCCGAGCTGGAAAATTGCCTCGCCCGACCCGATGGTAACCGTTGGCTACCGCTGCAACCCGTTTGCGGTGGAGATGATTGTGCGCGGCTACCTCTGCGGCAGCGCGTGGCGAGCCTACAAGGGCGGCGCGCGCGCGCTGTGCGGCGTGAAGCTGCCCGAAGGAATGCGCGAAAATCAACAGCTCCCGACGCCGATAATCACCCCTACAACCAAGGCAGAGCAAGGAATGCACGACGAGGACATATCGAAGGAGGAAATTCTGGCGAAAAATATCGTAAGCCCCGACGACTACGAGCTGCTTGAGCGATACTCGCTTGCG
The DNA here is from genome assembly GCA_031290835.1 of Prevotellaceae bacterium. GTDB lineage: Bacteria > Bacteroidota > Bacteroidia > Bacteroidales > UBA932 > JAITMY01. The sequence continues at coordinate 2,993 of JAISLN010000266.1, read as the reverse complement.
CTGTTCCGGCGCGGAACGGAGATTGCCGCGCAGCGCGGCCTTATTTTGGTTGATACCAAGTACGAGTTTGGAAAGCGCGACGGCGAGGTGTACCTGATTGACGAAATTCACACGCCCGACTCCTCGCGCTACTTCTACGCCGACGGCTACCGCGAGCGCTTTGAGAAGGGCGAGCCGCAGCGGCAGCTCTCCAAAGAGTTTGTGCGCGAATGGCTCATGGAGAATGGCTTTCAGGGCAAGGAAGGGCAGCGCGTCCCCGAAATGACGGACGAAATTGTGGACAGCATCAGCAAGCGCTACGCGGAGCTGTTTGAGCACATCACCGGCGACAAGTTCGTCGGCGCACCCTACGCCGACAACATCTACGAGCGAATTGAAGCAAACGTCCGAAATTTGTTGTGCAGGCTGTTGTAAGGCTAAGAGCTGGCTTACGCGAGCCAACTCTTAGCTCCAAAAATCAGATGCTGTTGGGGGTGCATTGGACTACGTCGATTTTCAATTCAAATTGTCGCGAGGGTGGGAGCCGTTTCTACCGAGAGATGCATCCCTGCGGGATGCAAAAAGAAAAAACGAAATTTTTTCTATCAAAAATCATTCAAAATTCTATCATTCTAAACTTCTACATTCTAACCTCCTCAATACAGGCATGAACGTAAAGACAGATTTTTTGGTAATTGGCTCGGGTGCGGCAGGGCTCAGCTACGCGCTAAAGGTTGCCGACTTTGGCAAGGTGACGCTCATTACAAAGAGCGCGCTGGAGGAGAGCAACACTACCTTTGCGCAGGGCGGCATCTCGGCGGTAACCTACGACCCCGATTCGTTTGAAAAGCACGTGCAGGACACGCTTGTGTGCGGCGCAGGCATGTGCAACGAAGAGGTGGTGCGCATGATAGTGAGCGAAGCGCCCAAGCAGATAGAGCAGCTGGTGCGCTGGGGAGCCGAGTTTGACCGCAACAACAAGGGGCGATACGACCTTGCGCGTGAGGGCGGGCACAGCGAGCACCGCATCCTGCACCACAAAGACGCTACCGGAGCGGAAATTCAGCGCTCGCTCATGCGGCAGGCCAAGGCGCACAGGAATATTGAAATACTGGAATACCACTTTGCCGTTGACCTCATCACGCAGCACCACTTGGGAAAAATGGTGCGGCGCTACAACACCGATACCGAGTGCTACGGAGCCTACGTGCTCAACCTCAATACGCGGCAGGTGGGCGCCTTTTTGGCAAAGGTAACGGTGCTTGCCACCGGCGGCACGGGCAACGTGTACCACACCACCACCAACCCCCCCGTGGCCACCGGCGACGGCGTTGCCATGGTGTACCGCGCCAAGGGAGTGGTAGAAAATATGGCCTACGTGCAGTTTCACCCCACCGCGCTTTACACGCCGGGCGAGCGGCCATCCTTTCTCATCACGGAGGCAATGCGAGGCTTTGGCGGCCTGCTGCGAACGCAAGACGGGCAGGAGTTTATGCAAAAGTACGACGAGCGAGGCCCACTTGCCCCGCGAGACATTGTGGCGAGAGCCATCGACAACGAAATGAAAACGAGGGGCGACGACTTCGTTTTCCTCGACGTAACGCACAAGCCCGCCGACGAAGTTATCCGACACTTCCCCAACATTCACAAAAAATGCCTCTCCATCGGCATTGATATTACCAAAGATTTTATTCCGGTTGCGCCGGCAGCGCACTACCTGTGCGGCGGCGTGCGCGTAAACATGTCCGGGCTTTCGTCCATACGCAACCTGTACGCCATTGGCGAAACCTCGTGTACGGGGCTGCACGGAGCCAACCGGCTGGCCTCGAACTCGCTCATAGAGGCTGTGGTGTACGCCGAAAAGGCTGCCCAACATTCGCTGCAGCACGTAAAAAGCATCGCCCTTCAGGAGGGCATCCCCGACTGGGACTACGAGGGAACGTCGCACCCGGAGGAGATGGTGCTCATTACGCAGAGCTACAAGGAGGTGCAGCAAATCATGAGCTACTACGTGGGGATTGTGCGCTCCAACATTCGCCTTGAGCGGGCATTTGCGCGGCTGGGCATCATCCACAGGGAAACCGAGCAGCTCTACCGAACCTCAACGCTCACCCAAAACCTGTGCGAGCTGCGCAACCTCATCCAAATAGGATACCTCATCATCAAGGAGGCAAACGCCATGCGCGAAAGCCGCGGGCTGCACTACTCAATCGACTATCCTCCCAAAAAAGCACAAGCGTAATCACCATGACAAAAACATCCCTCGCCTACACGCTTGCAGAGCTGCCCAACGCCGCAGCGTGGCTGCTGCGGCAGCGTGGCAAGCGCAGCGTGCTGGCGTTCTACGGCGCTATGGGGGCGGGAAAAACAACCCTCATAAAGGAGCTCTGCCGCGCGCTGCACGTTACGGACAACGTTACCAGCCCTACGTTTGCGCTCATCAACGAGTACCGCACTGCTGATGGCGGCAAAGTTTTGCACTTCGATTTTTACCGCATCAAAAAGCTGGAGGAGGCTTACGACTTGGGCTGCGATGAGTACTTTGACAGCGGCTACCTGTGCCTTGTGGAGTGGGCGGAGCTGGTGGAGGACCTGCTCCCCCCCGACGCGCTGCGCATACGCATTGAAGCGCCCAGCAACAACGCCCGGACGCTATCTTTGGGGTAGCAATAATTTACTATTATACTGCTGCAAGTAATAGCGCTACATTCTTCAATCCAAAATTTTGTGGCGCTTTTTGTGGAGTTTTGCAGGGAAAGAAATCAGGAGATATAGAAAAAATTTCAGGAAAATGTAGAAATGGTGGTTTTTCAATTTGAACAATCACTACTTTCGTTGGCATAACCAACAATAAACCCAAAATGTCCATTAGAATGTGGCTATCTTTAGTAAGCATTTTTTCATCTTTAGGTTCCTAATGAATATCATTAGAGAGCTAATGCTCCTAATGGACATTTTGGGATTAATGCTGAAGTAGGGTGCAGCTGGCTACGCCGATTTTCAATTCAAATTGT
>JAISLN010000265.1 GCA_031290835.1 Prevotellaceae bacterium | reverse complement strand
CCTAAATTCTAAACTCCTAAAAATGAAAATAGTAAAACAAGATAACCGCCTCGTAACGCCGAGCAGAGCGACCATTCCCTTTATTGAGGGCGACGGCGTAGGCAAAGAAATTACACCCGTATGCCGCGCTGTGGTGGACTGCGCCGTAGCTAAGGCCTACGGCGGCAACCGCTCCATTGAGTGGAAAGAGGTGTTGGCCGGCGAAAAGGCCTTTAAAGAAACCGGCAACTGGCTGCCGGACGAAACGCTGGAGGCGTTTCGCGAATACATGGTGGGCATTAAGGGCCCGCTCACCACGCCGATTGGCGAGGGAATACGCTCGCTCAACGTTGCGCTGCGCCAAACCCTCGACCTGTACGTGTGCATGCGTCCGGTGCGCTGGTTTAAGGGCACTGCCTCGCCGCTCAAGGAGCCGCAAAAGGTCAACATGGTCGTTTTTCGCGAAAATACGGAGGATATTTACGCCGGCATTGAGTGGGGGCAGGGAACGCCCGAAGCCGCCAAATTTTTGAAGTTTTTGACCGAAGAAATGGGCGTAACAGAAATCCGCTTCCCAAAAACTTCTGCCTTTGGGGTAAAACCCGTTTCGGTGGAGGGCACGGAGCGCTTGGTGCGGGCTGCCATTGAGTATGCGCTGAAAAACAACCGGCCAAGCGTAACGCTGGTGCACAAGGGCAACATTATGAAGTACACCGAAGGCGGCTTCAAGCGCTGGGGGTACGAGCTGGCGCACCGGGAGTTTGCCAAGGAGATAGCCGAGGGCAAGGTCGTTATTCAGGATGTTATTGCCGACGCTTTTCTCCAAAACACCCTGCTGACGCCGGAGAAGTACTCGGTTGTTGCCACCCTGAACCTCAACGGCGACTACATTTCCGATCAGCTGGCGGCCATGGTGGGCGGGATAGGCATAGCGCCCGGCGCCAACATTTGCCACGAAAGCCGGCACGCCATATTCGAGGCAACGCACGGAACAGCCCCCGACATTGCCGGCAAAAACAGGGCAAACCCCTCCTCGCTGCTGCTATCGTCGGCAATGATGCTCAAGTACATCGGCTGGAAGGAGGCGTCGGACCTGATGGTGGCGGCTATGGACAAATCGTTTGTCGAGGGAAAGGCTACGCACGACCTTGCCCGCTTCATACCCAACAGCGAGACGCTCGGTACCGTAGAGTTCGGCGACCACCTGGCTGCGCTGATAGACGCAACGTGAGCTGCCCGAAAAAGCGCATGGACTTTACATGTCCACGCATTTCATTATTCACTATATTTCGTTATTCACTATTCACTATATTTTTTATGAAAAAAGAATGTATAATCTACAAGTTGTCCGAATCGGTAAAAACTACCTGCATGATAGACAACAATTTGTTCGTTAAGTACAACGTCAAGCGCGGGCTGCGCAACGAGGACGGATCGGGCGTGCTGGTAGGGCTTACCCAAATAGGCAACGTGGTAGGCTACGAGCGTATGCCGGACGGCGCCCTGAAGGCTATTCCCGGCAAGCTCTACTACCGTGGCTACGACGTGGAGAACATCGTGAGCGACCTGGTAAAAGACGGGCGCTTCGGGTTTGAGGAAGTCGCCTTTCTGATGCTGTCCGGCAGGCTGCCGGATAGGGAGGATCTCGAAAACTTTCGGGAGCTGGTGTGCAGCAACATGCCGCTGACGCAAAAAATCAAGATGAACATCATTGAGCTGGAGGGGCAAAACATCATGAACATCCTTGCCCGCAGCGTGCTCGAAATGTACAACGACGACCCCAGCCCCGACGATGCTTCGCCAAACAACCTGATGCGCCAATCCATTGAGCTCATCTCCAAATTTCCAACCATTATTGCGTATGCCTACAACATTTTGCGCCACAGCTCGCATGGGCGTTCGCTGCATATCCGCCACCCGCTTGAGGGCATTTCCATTGCAGAGAACTTTCTCTACATGCTGAAAAAAAACTATACCCTCTTAGACGCGCGAACGCTGGACTTGCTGCTGGTGCTGCAAGCCGAGCATGGAGGCGGCAACAACTCAACGTTTACGGTGCGCGTTACCAGCTCGTCGGGCACCGACACCTACTCGTCCATTGCGGCGGGAATAGGCTCGCTGAAGGGACCGCTGCACGGCGGCGCAAACATTCAGGTGGTAGATATGTTCAACCACCTGAAGGAAAATATTGCCGACTGGAAAAACAGGGACGAAATAGACGCCTACTTTGCGCGAATACTCAACAAGGAAGCCTACAACAAGTCGGGGCTGATTTACGGCATAGGGCACGCCGTATATACCATTTCCGACCCGCGCGCAATCCTTCTCAAGGAGTTTGCACGAAATCTGGCCAAGGAGAAAAAGCGCGAGGATGAGTTTGCCTTCCTCGAGCTGCTGGAGGAAAGGGCCATAGAATCCTTCTACAGCTTCAGGGGAGAAAAAAAGCGCGTATCCTCCAACATTGACTTTTACTCGGGGTTTGTGTACGAAATGATTGGGCTGCCGCAGGAAATTTACACGCCGCTATTCGCCATGGCGCGTATCGTCGGGTGGACGGCTCACCGCATCGAAGAGCTGAACTTCAAGAGCAAGCGCATCATTCGGCCGGCATACAAGAACATACTTGAGGAGCAACCCTACGTATCCATCTACAACAGGTGAGCTGAGAATTTCTAAGCGTGTTTATCCTTATCATACTTATCATACTCGGAATAGCGCACGAGGCAGGCGACGGCCGGCAGGCGACACTGCCGGCTGCCGTTCGGGTAGCGCCGCAGGAGGCTAAGCGCAGGAGCATCGCCGCAAAGGTTAAATCGGACGAAGAGCTGAGCATGGAAATACAGGGGCTGGTCAACGTAAAAAGCTACGCACCCGATATTGTTGTGCGGCTGGCTTACGCCTCCGACAACAACATCCTGCGCACGCGGCTCTACAGCGATTTCAGCGAAGCCTACCTGCAAAAAGACGCTGCCCTGAAGCTCGCGGCTGCCCAAAGCATCCTGAAAAGCATTTCCCCCAACCTTAGCCTTATGGTGCACGATGCGGTGCGACCTCAGCGCGTGCAGCAGCGCTGTTGGGAGATAGCCCGCGCCAGAAAGCTGCAATACCTCTTCATGCCGCCGGAAAACATCTCCATGCACACCTACGGCGTAGCGGTTGACGTATCGCTCATAGACCTCGCCACTCAGGCTGAGCTCGATATGGGCGCCTCGTGGGACAAGCCCGGCGCGTTGGCGGCGCCCAAGCGGGAGCGCGAAATGCTGCGCACGGGCAGGCTCAGCCGGAGGCAGCACGCCAACCGCCTCCTGCTGCGCAAGGTCATGCAGGAAGCGGGATTTACCTCCATCAGCAACGAGTGGTGGCACTTTGAAGCTTGCCCGCGCAAGGTGGCGCAAAAAAAATACCGCCCGGTGGCTTAGCCGCTACTTCTCCACCGACACCCTGAACGGCGGCGTGTGCTCTCGCCCGGGGCGAATGTTCTCCTTGGGCATGCACACCGCGCTTCCGTCGCGCACGGAGGCGATGCTCGGCGACGCCAGCTCTATGCCTTCGCGGTGAAACACGTCCTGAATGTTGGCGTACAGGCGGGAGTATATTTCGAGCATTCGGCAGGCTTCGGCGGTGTAAACGTTGATTTGGTACTGTACGTAAAAGTCGTCCAGCGCGGTTTGCAGCACAAACGGCTTTGGCTCCTGCAGCACGTGAGGAGTCTTTGCGCCTGCCTCCATGAGCAGCTCGTGCACCTTGCGCCACGGCGTTTCGTAGCCCATGGTTAGCTGCGCGTGAAGAATCAGCCCGTACTCCTTTGCCGACTTGCTGTAGTTGACGGTTTGCGCCGTCATGATGTTCGAGTTTGGTATGGTGATAATTTCGTTTTTGGGCGTTTTCAGGCGGGTAACGAGGGCGGTTTTTTCTATCACGTCGCCCACGTGCTCGCCCATTTTTATGCGGTCGCCCTCCTTAAAGGGGTTCATGTAGGTAATCACCAAGCCCGATACAATGTTGCTGATGATGGAGGTAGAGCCCAGCGAAATCAGCACGCCCATGAACACCGATATGCCCTTAAAAATTTCCGAATCGGACTTGGGGAGATGCGGAAAAATGAGAATGAGCGCAAAGATGATGACTATCACCTTAATGATGCGGTAGGTAGGCGTTGCCCAATCGGGCTGAAAGCCCTTGATGGAGAGCGCACCTCCGGCTACCTTGTTGGAAACAATGCGCAGCGCCTTGTTCACCAAGCTAAATAGAAAAATAATAATGGCAATATCAAAGATGTTGGGCAGGTAGTTCCACACGGCCATAAGCATGGACTTCAGCGGCGTTGTGAGGTAGCCTATCAGGGTATCCGACAGCCAGCGCGTAGCCGGAAATATTCGGAACAGCACAAGCGCACAGATGTAGATGACGACGACAATGAGAAAATACCTCAGGATTTTGAGCGCCGTGAGCCCCATCGCCGCCTGCTTGTTGGTATCCATGATGTACTTCAGGAGCCTTATGGGCTTTATCTTGTGCCGCCCCACCACCGTTACCATTTTTCGGTACAGCCTGTTCAGGTGCTTTATGGCGATATAGGCCGCCGCAACCACGAAAATGGCAAGCAACAGCTGCTTCAGGATGGCAAACCACGTATTCTCGGCTTGCTTGGCCACCACCGCAGCCGCTATGGCGTTGCGGTACTCCTGCGCCAGCTCTTGGAGAGGCTTGCCGGCGGCGGCGCCTTGGCGCTCCGTTACGCCGATAATGATTTTGTCGCGGTAAACAACGTAAGCTTCCTTGCCTGTGGAAGCAACAGCAAGCGAATCGGGCTTGAAGAGCAAATCATCCTTGAGCAGGATGATATTTTCGGCAATGAGCTCGGCTCGCTTTTGAGCGGTTACGGCGCCGATGCTGCCGTAGAGCGTAAACAGGGTATCGCCGAACGGCGCAACCGGTGCGCTATCAACGGCGGCAGCGCCCGGCGCGTAGCTGGCGTATGTATTGATGGATGCCGACGGTAACAGCTGCAGCAGCGTAGCCGCGAGCAGGAAAAGAAGACGCTTCATTTGGTATGTTTTAAAAAGATTATGAGCCTATTTTTTGCGGCAAAATTAAGCATAATTTGCCGGAAAACGAAAGCGTAAAATCTGATGGGGTGCATTTGGCAACGCCGATTTTCAGCTCAAATTGTCGCTCTCTGGCTAATCCCGTAGGGATTACCTCTCGGTAGAAAATAGGCGAACATCGTCTAAATCGGCATTCCGTAGGAATGCCTCTCTCGGTAGAAACAGCAAGGTCGTCGTCTCTACCGAGGGGCGCATCCCTACGGGTAGGGTGTTCAGACCTGCGTAATTTTTTCTGCTGATTTGTGCCGAAATCAACTGCCTCAACAACCTCAATTTCACCTAATTTTCCAAACAAAAACAACCTCAGTAGCCATGGAATACGCCACCTACACCCAACCTCATTAACCCCATAGAGCGATGCTGCGAGCGAACAATGAGGTAATGAGGTATTGTTCGCCTCATATACTTTTGCTACTGAGGTGGTTTTGTTTGAGAAGTTAGGTAAAAATGAGGTTTTCGCTACAGCTTTCCCCCTAAAACAGCTTTGCCGCCTCTTTTTTGAGCAGGCGAATGGCGGCGGCGGTGGGGAGCTCGTTGTCCACGTGCCACTCCAGCAGCTTTTGCGCCAGCTGTAAGGAGGTATCGTTGGGGGATAGGGGCGCTGCGCAGGCGTTGATGCAGGAGAGCACGCTGTTTTTTGCCATAACAACGGCGCTCCAGAGCTCCGGCGACACGTACATTTGCTGCGAGAGGTTGTGCTCCATTTCGGCTCGAATGGCGGTCACCAGCTCGCCGTGCAGCACGGCGTTGGAGCTATCCGGGCGGCGCAGGCGCAGCACCAGCGCCTCGGGCGAGATGCGCTCCAGCAGCAGCAGCAGGCGTTCGTGCGCCTGCAGGCGCAGCGGCAGCGTAATGCCCTTTGCGGCGGACAGCAGCTGCACGTTGCGCCGGTGGCTTTCGGCGGCGAGCAGCTTGCGCAGCACCATGTACACTGCCCCAAACAGCATTAGCCCCGACGAAAGCGAGGCTATCAAGAGTTGTGCAAAAATATCCATTTTTTAGTTTTTTTTAGCTTACGTTAATATCTTGTGGGCTCATAGCTTGCATTATTTTACAGGGGCTATCCCGAATACGCTTGTAATCAAAATATCGGCCATTTTCCTTACTACTTCACATGAGTGTGCGGTAAATGATGTTGCTTGTTATCATTCGCTATTTTTGGTCTGATGAAGCTGGGTAGTAACGCCTCTAAGTCATCATTTTCACCTCTACACCCTCATCTCGGCGAGCCTGCTGCAGGCCAGCATTACCTGGTTGCGGTTGGCGAAGGCGCTTAGCCGCACGTAGCCCTCACCGCTGGGGCCAAAGCGCTCTCCGGGCGAAGAAAGGATGTAGCATTCGTTGAAGAGCTTTTCAAAAAACTTCCACGACGAGCTCCACGGCGAGCGCACCCAGAGGAAGGGCGCGTTTACGCCGCCGCTGTAGGTAAGCCCTGCCGCGTCCAGCGCCGAGCGTAGCATGGCGGCGTTGGTCATGTAGTAGTCCACGTTTTGGCGCATCTCCTCCTTGCCCTGCGCCGTGTAGAGCGCCTCCGCCGCCCGCTG
>JAISLN010000264.1 GCA_031290835.1 Prevotellaceae bacterium | reverse complement strand
TCTCACAATTTTTGCTCCTATGGCGTTCAGGCGTTCGTCAATGTTTTGGTATCCCCGGTCAATTTGCTCAATGTTGTGGATAATGCTTGTTCCGTCGGCGCTCATGGCGGCGATAAGGAGCGCCACGCCTGCGCGAATATCGGGCGAAGTCATCACGGTAGGGCGCAGCCGGAGGCTGTCGTTGCCGATAACCGTAGCGCGGTGGGGGTCGCAGAGGATAATTTGCGCCCCCATGTCAATGAGCTTGTCAACAAAAAAGAGGCGGCTCTCAAACATTTTTTGGTGAATGAGCACGCTTCCCTTTGCCTGCGTAGCCACCACCAGCATTACGCTGATGAGGTCGGGCGTAAGTCCGGGCCACGGCGCGTCGGCAATGGTCATGATGGAGCCATCGATAAATGTTTCTATTTCGTAGCTGCGCTGCTGCGGGACGTGTATATCGTCGTTGCGCCGCTCAAGGCGTATGCCTAATCGCCGAAAGGCGTCGGGGATGACGCCGAGGTCGTCGAACGAGGTATTTTTGATGGTGATTTCGCTATGCGTCATGGCGGCCATTCCGATAAAGCTTCCCACCTCAATCATGTCGGGCAGGATGGCGTGGTCTGCGCCGCCCAGCTGCGGCACGCCCTCAATGGTGAGCAGGTTGGAGCCCGTGCCCGAAATGTTGGCGCCCATGCGCACCAGCAGCCTGCACAGCTGTTGTACGTAGGGTTCGCAGGCGGCGTTGTAGATGGTTGTTTTGCCTTTTGCCGTTGCAGCCGCCATGAGGATGTTGGCGGTGCCGGTAACGGACGCCTCGTCGAGCAGCATGTAGGCGCCGTGGAGCTGTTGTGCTTCAATGCGGTAAAAGGGGCTGTCGGGTTGGCAGGTGAAGCGTGCGCCCAGCTTTTCGAGCCCAATGAAGTGCGTGTCGAGGCGGCGCCGCCCGATTTTGTCGCCGCCCGGGCGCGGCGCGTACACCAGCCCAAAGCGCGCAAGCAGCGGGCCTACTATCATGATGGAGCCGCGCAGGTTGGAGGCTTTCTTCATAAATTCGGGATCTTGCAGGCGTTCGGGGTGGATTGCTTTTGCGCAAAACGAGCATACGCTTCTTTCCTCCCGCGTAACCTCCACGCCCAAATCGGCGAGCAGCTCAATGAGCTTGTTCACGTCCAGAATATCGGGGATATTGCGGATGGTAACCTTTTCGGAGGTGAGCAAGGCGGCACAAATCACCTGTAGCGCTTCGTTTTTGGCGCCTTGCGGAACGATTTCGCCGTGGAGCGTACAAGTCCCTGTAACTTCAAATGAAGCCATTTGCTTTAGAATTTCGCAGCTCAAAGGAGCTTACTTGTTTGTAATTCTGCGTCGTTGCTGTGGCTGTAGCGAGCGTTGCTGTGACGAGGGCAGCGGGCGTTTGGGGCGATTTTGGCCGCTGCTGCTGCCATTGCCGTAGTTGCCCACCGAAAGCCGGGTAGTGTTGCTCATAATCACCTGTCCGTTCGTGAGCTTTTCGATGTCCTTGTAAATTATATCGTCCGACACGCTTTCTTTGTTCCACGCAAGGTACGCCTTTTTCATGTGGTTTGCCACCGCCATTATGGAGTAGCGCCGCTTTTCGCCTTCCGGCAGCTCCGCAATATTCGCCAGCATATCCTGCACGCCTCGCCCGTAGTGCTTCAGCCTGATGGTATCCGGCGAGGTGTAGGGCACGCGCCGGGGTTTTTCCTCAAACGTAATCGGCTCGGGCTTGGGGTAGGGCGAGTCTATGTCGAGGTCAAAGTCGGCGATGATAAACAGGTGGTCCCACAGCTTGTGCTTAAAGTCGTTGATGTCGCGCAGGTAGGGGAATAGGCTTCCCATTACTCCGATTACGGCGTGCGCCTGCTCGTTGCGCTTTGTGCGGTCGGGGATAGTGCGCAGGTACTCTACCATGCGCTGAATATGGCGGCCGTACTCCGGTAGCGCCAGCTTGTTTCGTTGTGTGTTGTAATCCATGGTGCAAAGATAACTTTAAAAAAGTTGTAAACGATAAAAAAAGAAGATGTTTTACGATGGCTATCAGGTAGCTGTTTGCTATTCAACAATTTCTGCGATAACCTTTCCGCTTGCGGCGTTTGGCAGCGGCACGCCCACCAGCGTAGAGAGGGTGGGGGCTATATCGGTCATGTCCACCTGCGCTGTGATGGATTTGCGCTTGACGCGCCATCCGTAGAAAACGAGCGGCACGTGCGTATCGTAGCTGTAGGCAGAGTTGGCGGCGGAGGTGCTAGAGGTTTCCGTCCAGCCCGGCTCAAGGTTTACGATAATATCTCCCGAACGCTTTGGGAAGAAGCTGTTTTGCATGTATCGCATAACGCCGTCGGCAAATGTTGCGCCGGAGAGCACGTGGGCGGTGGCTGCGTTGGCCACGCCCGAAAATTGCAGCACAAAGCTTGCGGCGCGCTCCTGCACCTCGCTCAGCCGCAGGTTGGAGTCCTCTATGAGCGTGTGGTTGAGGAATATTTGCTTTTGCGAAAATGATTTTATCCAGTCGCCCTTGCCGTAGGCAATGTTCAGGTAGCTGCGCAGGAGCACCAGCGCCTTGTTGTGGTCAAACACGCCGTGCGGCATGTTGGCCTCTTGGAGCTGCGGCTGCGAGAGGTTTACGCCGTGGTCGGAGGTGAGCACGAGGAGCAAATTTTCCTTGCCCACGTGCGAAGTCAGGAATGAGATGAGGTGCTTTAGGTTTTGGTCGGTGCGGTAAAAGGCGTCTTCGAGCTCTACGGACAGCGCACCGTAGCGGTTGGCTATGCTGCGCATGGCGCCAAAGTATATCGCAATCATGTCGGTGGCGCCGTTGTGCCCCATGTTTTCGCTCACTATGGCCGAAATGGCAAAATCCTTCACTAGGTTGTCGCTATAGGGCGTTTCGTGCAGCGTTGCGTAGGCAGACCTGCTGTTTTTGGGCGGCACGGCAGCTTTCAGGAGGAGGTTTGCCGGCGCTTCGGCCGCCTCGCTGTTTTTTTCGTCGTTTTTTTCGTCGTTTTTTGCAGCCGCTTCTTTCTTTTTTTTGTTGGCGGCATACTTTGTGGCGGGCAGCGTAGCTTCCCAGCTGCGGATGGCGTAGGCGTCGGTGAACTTTTTTTGGTTAAACTCCTGCACCCACTGCGGCAGCTCCTCCATGTAGTAGCTGCTGCTCACAAATTTTCCGCTCATTTCGTCGTACCAGTAGGCGGCGTTGCTGTTGTGCCCGGAGAGCAAAATGGCTTCTTCGGGCAGCATGGATATGCCCACCACTTTTGAGCGTTTTTTGAGCAACTTCAGCTCATCGCCAAAGGTGGAGGCGAGGAGATGCTTGGGAGATTTTTTCAGCTTGTCGTTGCCGCTTTCTACGGTGGCTACCCGCGGGTCGTAGCACGCCTCCTGCATATCGTTTTGCGAGCGGTCGTACCACCTGTCGGACGGAACGCCGTGGTGCGCGGGCGCGGCGCCGGTGGCAATGGTGGCAAGGCCGGGCGCGGTTTGCGTAAGCAAGTGGGTGTAGCGGGCGTTTTGGCAAAATGCGCCTTCGGTTGTCAGCATTTTGAAGCCCTCGTCGCTCAGGTTAGCCTTGAAGCGCAGCAGGTAGTCGCTGCGCAGCTGACCGATTACCACCTGCACAATGAGCTTGGGTTTGTCGCCGGGCAGCAGCTTTTGGGCCAACGCCGGAGCGGAGCCAAAGGTAATGGAAAATGCCGCCGATGCGGCGAGTAAGAGGCTGTTTTTTTTCATCTTCGTTGCTACACGTTAAACCGGAAGTGCATAATGTCGCCGTCCTGCACCACGTAATCCTTGCCCTCCACCGCCAGCTTTCCGGCGTCGCGGCAGGCGCTTTCCGAGCCGTAGCGGAGGTAGTCGTCGTACTTGATAACTTCGGCGCGGATAAACCCCTTCTCAAAGTCGGAGTGGATAACGCCGGCCGCCTGCGGGGCTTTGGCGCCCTTGGGGTAAGTCCACGCGCGAACTTCCTGCGGCCCCGCCGTGAAGAACGTTTCGAGGTTGAGCAGCTTGTACGCCGCCTTTATCAGCCGCGCCACCCCCGACGTTGCCAGCCCCAGCTCCTCCAGAAACATTTGCCGCTCCTCAAAGCTTTCCAGCTCGGCTATCTCCGCCTCAGTTTTGGCGGACACAATCAGGTATTCGGCGTTCTCCTCGCGGATGGCTTCGCGCAGCATCTCAACGTACTTGTTGCCGCTCACGGCGCTCTTTTCGTCCACGTTGCACACGTACAGCACGGGCTTGTCGGTGAGCAAAAAGAGCTCGCCGGCCAGCTTTTGGTCGTCCTTGTTGTCGAGCCGCACCGTGCGCGCCGATTTGCCCTGCCTGAGCGCGTCGTGGTACTTTTGCAGGATTTCGTACATGCGCTTTGCCTCCCTGTCGCCGCCGGCTTGCGCCGCCTTTTGCACGCGGGAGAGGCGACCCTCTACCGTTTCCAAATCCTTGAGCTGCAGCTCAAGATCTATGATTTCACGGTCGCGCACCGGATTTACGGAGCCGTCAACGTGGGTAACGTTGTCGTCGTCAAAGCAGCGCAGCACGTGGATGATGGCGTTTGTTTCGCGGATGTTGCCCAGAAACTTGTTGCCCAAGCCCTCGCCCTTGCTTGCGCCTTTCACCAGCCCGGCTATGTCCACAATCTCCACCGTGGCGGGCACCACGCGCTGAGGCTTCACCAGCGCCGCCAGCGCACCCGTCCGCTCGTCGGGGACGGTGATGACGCCCACGTTGGGCTCAATGGTGCAGAATGGAAAGTTGGCTGCCTGCGCTTTGGCGCTGCTGAGGCAGTTGAACAGCGTTGATTTACCTACGTTGGGAAGACCCACTATACCGCATTGAAGAGACATGAGGAGAAATAAGAGTTTAAGAACTAAGAGTTAATAGCTAAGAAATTAAGAGATGGGAGCAACAACAATCAGCAACAAAATTACACGGTCATTATTTCCCGCTCCTTTTTTTCGAGCGCTTCCTCCACCTTTTTGCTGTAGGCGTCGATAATTTTCTGCATTTCGGCTTCGGCGTCTTTGGCCACGTCCTCGGGGAGCCCCTCTTTTTGCAGCTTTTTTACCGCCTCAATGGCGTCGCGGCGGGCGTTGCGAAGGCTCATGCGGGCGTGCTCGCCCTCGCCTTTCACCTGCTTTACGAGGTCTTTGCGGCGCTCCTCCGTCAGCGCGGGTACGTTGATGCGAATATGTTCGCCGTTGTTTTGGGGCGTAAAGCCGAGGTTGGCAGCCATCACAGCTTTTTCGATGACGGGTATCAGCTTTTTTTCCCACGGCTGAATGAGAATTGTTCGCGCGTCGGGGACGGTAACGCTTGCCACCTGCGACAGCGGGGCGGGCGCACCGTAGTACTCTACGGTGATGCTGTCCAGCACGTGGATGTTGGCTTTGCCTGCACGCACCGACAGCAGCTGCGATTCGAGGTGCTCCAGCGCTTTTTCCATTTTGGCTTTGCCTGCGGCAAGATGCTCTTTCGCTTTGCTAATATCCATAATTCAGACGATTGAAAGTGTAATACTAATGTATGTTTTTGCTGTTTTATTAAAAAAAACAGCGCACAAA
>JAISLN010000263.1 GCA_031290835.1 Prevotellaceae bacterium | reverse complement strand
TTTTGGCGCTCCCATTTAATCGCAGGGCTTGTACGTTGCAATGCTTGCGCGGGCTATGCTGATGGCGGAGAAGCAGCCGTATCCGTTTTCGATGTTGGAGGGTACGGATACCGGCTCGGCAAAGAAGCCTATACCTTCGCTTTGCAGCGAAAGGCTTCGGTAGTAGGTGTAGGAAAGCGGGGTCAGGTGTGCCACGCAGAGGAAGGTGGTATCGCTGCCTTCGGAGGCTTTGCTGCAGGGTACGAAATGCTCTTTATCAACAAGCAGGTTGATAGTACCGGTGGTGTTGGCAAACGACATATCCGAAAGCAACATTTTGTCAAAAATAAGTGCGCCTACCTCCGCATCCATTGCCATCGCCCCGGTTTCTACGTCGGGGTTGTCCTGCACCACCGCCATATCGCTGATAGCTACGTAGGGAAGAGCGCCAAGAGTGTACGGTTCCGATGATGAATCCCCCAGATAGTCCGGGTAAAGACCTCCGCCCGGATAGCGCCGCGCTACGTGCAGGTACACCATGTAGTAATCTCTGTCCGGCGAGTTGTCGGTCAGGCGCAGCGCGACAGGAAAACAGTCGATACTCCTCACCTCAAAGATATTGGGGTTGAACGGTTCGGCTATGTAGGCGTTGTTGTAGTGCTTGGGCTGCTGCAAATCCGGCAAGGCCTGCTCAACGATGGGAGCGTCGGGCATTCGGGCGGTGGCCGTTGCTTCGGGGTAGCCGCCAATCGCCAGCGTAAGCCGGTAGGTATGTCCCGCCTTTATCGGCAAGCCGGGCGCCATAGTCCTATAGCCGCTTTCTTCGGACGACCGCAGCGACATGTCAAATTCGCTGCTATTTACGTAAATATCCCTGCCCTCGGTTTCATCGCGCAGCGTTACTTTCCCCTGCCGAATGATGGTTTCATACTCACGCTTCCCCGTGCTGTAGGCGCTGAGCGAACGGCCTTCGCTAAACGACAGAAAAAAGCTGCCGTCGGTATCAATGGTGGCGCTCACCGCCAGCTTGGCGGGTTGGTCGGAGGCGGGTATATCTATGTACTGCACCATGCCCTCGCAGGCCGGCAGCAGCGCTGCGCAGCAAGCGGCAAGCGCGCCGTAGAGGATTTTCGTCTTTATAGCTTCACGCATCATCATCTCTTAGAATTTGAATTGGTAAGTAACGGACGGGATAATGGGAAACAGGCTGATTTGCTTGTAGCGATACTGCTTGGTGGCGCCGCCGGTTGGCGCGTAGGGGCTGTCATCGTATCGGATAACTTCTTCGATGTCAATGTAGTACGGATTTTTGCGGTTGTAGGCGTTGTACGCCCCCAATATCCACCGACGCTCGTAGAGCCTTTTCTTTTTAATCAGGCTAATGCTCACGTCGAGCCGGTGGTATGGCGCCATCCGGTAGCCGTTGCGCTCTCCGTAGTCCTGCACCTGCAGCTGCGGCGTGTTGGGGTTAAATGGGTTGTTGGTATGAAAAATACCCGTCGGTACGGTGATGCAGCTTCCGGAGCCGAACACCCACGTGCCGGACAGCTCCACCCGCTTGCCGAGGCGCTGCACGGCAACTACGCTCACGTCGTGCCGCCGGTCGTACTTGTAGCTGAAGCGCCGCCCCAAGTTCAGCGCGTCAAAGCGGCGGTCGGACCACGACAGCGTGTAGCCTATCCAGCCGGTGAGCGAGCCCGTTTTTTTCTGCGCAAAGAGCTCCACGCCGTAGCTGCGCCCTTCGCCCTGCAGCATCTTATCTTCCCACTGGTAGTGCACGTCAAACACCGATGCGCCCTCTTTGTACTCCAGCACGTTGCTCATAGCCTTGTAGTATCCCTCGAGGCTCAGCTCGTAGGTTTCCCTAAAGTTGTGCGCCAGCCCCACGGCCACCTGATGCGATTGCTGCGGGTGGAGCAGGTTGGTGGTGGGCACCCATAGGTCGGTAGGCATGCCGAGGTTGGAGTTGGTAAGCAGGTGAATGTACTGCGCCATGCTCGAGTAGGACGCCTTGGCGGAGAGGTCGTCCGTCAGCAGGTAGCGCGCGGCGATGCGCGGCTGCGGCACGGCGTAGAGCTTGCCGCGCACCTCAAACGCCGATAGGTGCAGCCCAACGTTGGTTTTCAGCCGGTCGCCAAGGCGAATGTCGTCCTCGACGTACAGGCTGTATTCGCGGGTGTAAATTTTTCTCCCGCCAAAATCCAGCGGCATCACCTCCGTAGTCACGCCGATGCTCCCCGGGTTGAAGATGTGGTAAATCATGCTGCCGCCAAAGCGAATGTAGTGGTTGGGCGAGGGCAAGTAGTCAAACGCCACCCGCGCGCTCCAGTCCTCAATGCCGCTCAGGTAGTCCATTCCGTAGTATCGCTCCGGCTCTCCGGGGTCGGTTGCCCAGAACTTGGCAAAAATATTCATCCGGTAGCGGCTGTAGGTGAGGGTTGTGTTGCCGAAGAGCTGGTTGGTGAAGACGTGATTCCAGCGGAAGGCGCCGGTGAGGTTGCCCCACTTCAGCCCCGCCTCATTTTTGGTATGGGTGGCGTATTCGTAGTCGTCCCGGCTTTCCGAATCTACCGAAAATTTATCGTCGCCCATGTAGGCGCTCAGGTAGATGCGGTCTTTGGACGATATGCGGTGGTTGACTTTGGCGGTGAGGTCGTAAAAGTAGTAGCCGGGTATCACCTCCGTGTCGCTGTTGCTGTTGGCCGCCTTAATAAAGGGTCGCGCAAGCAAATCAATGTAGGTGCGCCGTCCGGAAACGATGAACGATGTGCGGTCTTTGATGATAGGCCCCTCAATGGTCAGCTTGGAGGCTACCAGCCCAATGGAGCCTTCGCTGTGGAATTGCTGCAAATTCCCCTCCTTCATGCTGACGTCAATCACCGACGATACGCGCCCGCCGTGCCGCGCCGGAAAGCCGCCCTTGAGCAGCTCAATGCTGTTGATGGCGTCGGCGTTGAACACCGAAAAGAAACCAAACAGGTGCGAGGCGTTGTAAACGGGCACACCATCAAGCAAAATCAGGTTTTGGTCGGGTCCCCCACCCCGCACGTAGAGCCCGCTGCTACCCTCGCCTCCCGACTGTATGCCGGGCATGAGCTGTAGCACCTTCAGAACGTCCACTTCGCCCAGAAAGGAGGGAATGGCTTTGACCTGCGCCATCGGCACGCTGATGGCGCTCATCTGCGTGCGGTCTTGTATCCGGCCGGAGCCAACGGCGGTTACCACCACTTCCTCCAGCAGCAGCGAGCTCTGCATGCTAACGTCAAGCACCGTATCTCTGTCGAGCATGAACGAGCGCACGTGCGTGGCGTATCCCACATACGAGTACGCCAACTCCACCTGACCTCTTGGAAGGGTAATGCTGTAAAAACCGTACTGGTTGGACGAAGTGCCGACCTTGCCGGAGCGGTTGTAGAGCGTTGCGCCTATCAGGTTTTCCGTAGTAAGGCTGTCCCTTATGTACCCGCTAACGGTGTACTTTTGGGCGTACAAGCTTGAGGCTGCATGGATAAGTAGCAAAATCATGCAGAAACGATGCATCGTAAGTTGCCGAAGTGTTACCATATTGCCCTGTCAACGAAAATGTTGTACGCAAATATTGTAAAAGGGTATGTAAATGGGGCGCTATCCGCGCAGCTTTTCCTTGTACTTGGCGAGCTGTTTTTTGAGCACCTCAACGTTGAGGTCAATGGCCTCCTCAAACGTTTTGCACTTATTTTCCGCAAAAAGCCCCGTACCGGGTACGTCAAGGCGTATTTTTACCACCTTGTTTTTTTCGTCCGATACATTTTCAATGCTCATGGCGATTTCGGCGCTTACAATGCCATCAAAAAATTTATCGAGCTTTCCTACTTTTTCCTCTGCAAATGCCAACAACCTTTGGTCGGCGTCAAACTTAATGGATTGGATTTTTGTATTCATAATAAGCTATTTGTTTTTGGGATTTTAGTTGTATGTAATCGGTAGATGTTGCTTCTTTGTCGTTTTTTTAGCTACTCGGCGTGCGGATGTGCGCTATGGTACGATTTCAGCAGCTTATCAACGGTGTTGTGCGTGTAAACCTGCGTTGCGCTCAGGGTGCTATGCCCCAGCAAATCTTTGATGCTGTTGAGGTCGGCGCCGTTGTTGAGCATGTGCGTGGCAAATGAGTGTCGCAGCACATGCGGACTTTTTTTGCCCTTTACCCCCTGCATTTCCAAGCCTGCATGCACCACTCGGTACACCAAGCCGGGGTACACCCGCGCTCCTTTTGCCGTGCGAAAAAACGGGCTGTCGGGCAGCGGCGCAAAATGGGCGCTCAGCGCCTCAAGGTAGCGCCTCAATTCTTTGCACAGGTTGGGGTTGAGCGGTATGATGCGCTGCTTGCTGCCTTTTCCCAGCACCTTCACCGCTTGAGCATCAACGTCCACATCCTTGCAGCACAAGCCCGTCAGCTCCGAAAGGCGCATGCCGGTACCGTAAAAAAGCTCAACCATGGCGTGATTGCGCTGCTGCTCGTAGCTGCTGTCGTCGCAATCATGGTCAAGCAAAGCGTGCAGCTGCTCCTCTCTGTAAAAGACAGGAAGCCGCTTGGCGTTTTTGGGGGCAGTAACTTTTTCTATCGGATTTTGCGCCAGCTGCCCTTCCTTGACAAGGTAGCTGTAAAACGCGCTTGCTGATGAGATTTTGCGGTTGACCGAGCGCGCGCTCAAGCCTTGCGCTATGAGCTCCGAAAACCATGCCCGCAGCGGCTTGTGGCCAAGCGCTACCAGCTCGTTGTCGGCAATGCCAAAGTAGGCAACCAGCTGCTGCAGGTCGCTCTCATACGCGCGTAGCGTGTGCGCCGAGTAGCGCTTTTCGCTCCTGAGGTATTGTAGAAAACGGGTAACCATAGGCGCAAATTACAAAAAAACTGTACGTCGTACCTCAAGCTCCCAATAGCGGTAGTTCGCCCTACACTTCTTCGGTACGCTGCAAAAGCTGCCGGTAAGCGGCTCGCTTAACCTGATCGCGGCGAACAACCGAAGGTTTGACAAAAAACTGACGTGAGCGCAGCTCGCGCACAACGCCGGTTTTCTCAAATTTTCTTTTGAACTTCTTCAGGGCTCTCTCAATATTCTCGCCCTCCTTAATGGGAACAATAATCATAATTTTTTTTTAGTGATTTTTGGAGATACTTATTTTTTCTCAAAAGTAAATGCCTCATGTAACAGGCGCACAAAGATACAAAAAAAATTCAGCTTGCAAAACAGCGCCAAAAATTTATAGCTCGTGCGCTACTCTGCGTCCATGTAGTTCAGCACCACGCCGCACAGCTGCATGATGTATATCTCGGAGAGCTTTGCCTGAAGCATGGCGTTCAGGAGGCGGTCCTGCGCGTCGAGGTGGGTACGCTGGTGCTCTCGCAGCTCGAGGCTGGTAATTTGCCCCAAGCGGTATTGCTCCATAGCCAGCAACACTTTTTTGCCCGCCAACTCTCGATTGATTCGCTCCAACCCCAGCAACTTCATGTAGGAGCTGTACGAAGAGTAGAGCAGGTGGAGATCGGCAAGCACTTGCTGCGCTTGCTGCTCGTACTCAAGGTCGCGGTTGCGTTGCTCCACCTTAATGTTTTTTTCCAAGCGGCGCTGATTTTTGCCGTCGTATAGCTTAAATCCGATGTTCACCCCGTAGCTCAACCCCAGCGCGTCGCTGGTCGAGGCGTTGTAGGTGTTGTTGTTGTACGTGTAACCGTATGAGGCGGAGAGGTTTACGTAGGGGTAACGCGCCGCCTCTACCTGCGCGCGCTCAAGGTCGGTGATGGCGCGATTTTTGTTGAATATTTTCAGCGAAGTGTTGCTGTTCAGCACCACCGCTTTGAGATCCTCCAGCTTGAGGTGCTCGTTGAGGTTAAAAGAGGTGTCGGTAAAAATCACGTCGTTGGCGTCAAAGGGTAGCAAAAGCTGCTTTTTAAAGCGAATGAGCTGCTCAATGGTGCCCTGCCGGTAGGTAACCAGCTGCGAGCTGTCGGCGTTGAAGTCCACCTGCGCTTGCAGCAGCTCCAGCTGCGAATGTGCCCCAACCAAATATTTTTCGGTAGCCATGCGCAGGCGCTCACGCGAAAGCGATAGCATAATGGAGAGATTTTCGAGCCTGAGCCTCCGGTGCAGCAGCTCGTAGTACATGGCGGTGGTTTGCGCCACGCTGCTCTCTACTTCGAGCTTGGTGCTCAGCTCGCCGTTTTTTTTCATTTCCTGCAGGCGGCTGTACGAGGCCTGCATCCCCCACCCGTCAAAGAGCGTCCACGTGCCGGAAAGCCCAACGTTGTAGCCGTTGCTGAAGGTGTTGGTGTAGCTCTTGCCTCCGGTGTTTTGCAGCTGATTCGCAGCGCCGCTGTAGCCCGCGCTTGCGTTAACTTTGGGAAGCATGCCCGCGTTGCCATACGTGGCATTGTTGGAGAGCACCTCTTCGCGGTTGCGCGAAAATTTGATGGAGTAGCCGTTTTCCAGCAGCGTTTCCAGCGTCATGGGAAGCGTGTACAGGGCGGTGTCCTGCGCCTTTGCAGCAGCAACAGCGACAAGCGAAAACAAAAGCAGAAAAGAGTTCCTAAAATTCATGACAAAACAAAGCAAGGCGTCATTAAAAAATCCACGTACAAATAGCTTACTTAAAGCTCAGCTTCAATGGATTTTTCAGCTTTAGCGCTTCGGAGGCAACGTACTCCTGCCATGCTTTTTCGGTAGGGAAACGCAACGCTCCGTCGCCGGTGGTGGCTTTGCTCCATCCCGCACCGCTGTAGTAGGTAAAAGGCGCGTTTGCCTTGTAGCTGCCCACGGCGAGCACGTGATTTCCTTCAAGCTTGGCGTCGCTCATTTCGCCAAAGGGGAATATAATTGCCGTATAGATAACGCCGTTGTTGACCGTATCGGATTTTAAAGCATCGGCTTGTTCGGCGTAGGTAACGTAGCCCTTGTCGGGGGCGAGCAGCGGCTTGTAGGCGGTATCGGCGGTGGCAACGTTGGCGGGGACTTTGTTATTTTTCAGCACAATGCCCGCCGCTACCTCCATATCGCCCGCGTTGATGAACATTTCATTGATGCAATTCAGCTGGCTATTGGCGTCCAGCGAAATGCGTCGCACCTCCACTACCGACGCTCCGGCTACATCCAGCGGCGCGTACGTGAGCTCAAAGGAGGTGCGAATGGGGCCTGCGTCCAGCACTTTCGACAGCACAAAGTTGTTGCCCAGCACCACCTGATTGTTGATGTACGGCGCCAGCGCTCCGCAGCCCAGCGTGCGGCCTACCTTGTAGCAATCCAGCCCCTCGCCGTGATCCCGATGGTACGACGCCTTGCCCGACAAGTCGTTTTCGTACCATTTGTCTGCTACCAAATTTTCGGTACGCTTGCACCACACGTCAATGCCGTTGCTTGGCCCATCCACCGCCATGAGCGCCGGGCCGTACATGCGGTAGGCAACGCGGTTGTTCTCCCACACAAAATCATCCTTGCGCTCCGGCACCAGCCGCGCCGATACTTTGAAATCTGCGGCAGACAGGTTTGCCGGCTTGTCGCGCTTTATGGCGTACGCCGCGCTACCCTGCGCCGGAACAGCTACCTGAAAAATGAGCGCCTGCGGCTCCGGCTGCCCTTTGTACAGCACCTGCGACAGCAGCCTCTCCCCCTGCCCGTTGAGCACAGCTACCTCCTGCGGCTCCACCGCGCCAATGCGCTCCCGTATCACGCTCCACAAAACCTCCACCGTTTCGTCACTCCTGTCCGCGTCAAGCGGGTTTACTACATTTACCGTAAGCGCCGACCGGCTTTGGCACGAAATCGTCAGCGCAGTAGACGTCAACAACGCCAAAAACATTTTTTTCATTTGATATGATTTTTTCTTAAGGTTACCCATGCTTCAACAAACCAACATCCTGCAAATTTATTAAAAAATACGGAGAAAAAAATTTACGCACCCATTTTTTTCTCCTCCACGTAGCGTATGAAGGCTTCGCACACGAACTTATACCCTCCCGGCGTGGGGTAGCTGCCCGAAAAATACCAGTCGCCGGTGTGGTTTGGGCAAGCCGTTCGCAGCCCGTCAAGCGTTTGGTAAACCAGCTCCAGCTGCGCGTTAACGCTTTTGGGGGTGAGCATCTCGGCTATTTGTCGGGAAATTTCAACATCGGAGAAAGGTGCGTAAATGCCCTTCACCGGATTTGTCATTTCGGTTTTGGGCAGCTGCAGCTGCTCCTTGCACTGCCTGTAAACCTCCTGCACCACGCTGCCCATGCCTCTTGCATGCAGCAGCGCCACGGCGGCGCGAAACGCAATAAACTCGTCCATCCGCGCCATGTCAATGCCGTAGCAGTCGGGATAGCGCACCTGCGGCGAGGACGAAACCACCACTATTTTTTTGGGCTCCAGCCTATCCAAGATTTTGATAATGCTTTGCCGCAGCGTTGTACCGCGCACTATGCTGTCGTCTATCACCACAAGGTTGTCGGCGTGCGGACGAATGGTGTTGTAGGTGATGTCGTACACGTGCGTCGCCATATCGTTGCGGCTGTTGTCCTGCTCAATAAACGTCCGCAGCTTAATATCCTTCAGCACCACCTTCTCCGAGCGAACGCGCTGCGACAAAATCCGGTCGAGCACATCGGACGAAAGCATCCCGCCCTCGCGAATCATCCGCTTTTTTTGCTCATTTAGGTAGCTATTTAGTCCGTCGAGCAAACCGTAGAATGCCACCTCTGCGGTGTTGGGAATGAACGAAAAGACGGTGTTTTCAATATCATATCCAACCATTTTCAGCACATCTTCCGTGAGCTGCTCGCCGAGCTTTTTGCGTTCACGGTAAATATCGCTGTCGCTGCCGCGCGAAAAGTAAATACGCTCAAACGAGCATGAGCGGCGCTCCGTTGGCGGCGTAACCTGCTCAAAATCAAACATTCCGCTCCGTTTAAGCACCATTGCATGCCCGGGTTGCAGCTCCCCCACCTGCCCTATCGCAACGTTCATTACTGTTTGTATAACAGGACGTTCCGATGCAACCACAACAATTTCGTCGTCGGCGTAGTAGAAGCACGGGCGAATACCCGCGGGGTCGCGCACCACAAAAGCATCGCCGTTGCCAATCATGCCGCACACCACGTAGCCGCCGTCCCACTGATGGCACGTGCGCTGCAACAAGTTCGACACATCCAGCTTTTGCTCTATCTGCTTGTGCAGCTCCGCTCCCTGCAAGCCTTTGGCCTTATACTTGTCGTACTGAAACTGCACCTCCCTGTCGAGGTGATGCCCAAGCGATTCGAGCAAAAAAAACGTATCGCCGTAGTAGCGCGGGTGCTGCCCCGTTTCGACGAGGTGCTGAAACAGCTCGTCAACGTTGGTGAGGTTAAAGTTGCCCGCCATGATGAGGTTGCGCGCAGGCCAGTTGTTGCGCCGCAAAAACGGGTGAGCGTAAGATATTCCCGACTTGCCGGTAGTGCTATACCGCAGGTGACCCAAGAAAAGCGAGGCGCCGCCCCAAGTGTTGGCGTACTCCGCAGACTGCTGCTGCCTGACGATACGCTCAAAAATTTCCTTGATGGCGTTAGCGCCCAGCGCCCGCTCGCGCATGATATACTCCTCGCCGGGCTTGGCGCAAAAGTTGATCACCCCCACCCCCGCCGCCTCCTGTCCGCGGTTGTGCTGTTTTTCCATGAGCAGGTACAGCTTGTTGAGGCCGTACTGCCTCGTTCCGTATTTCTGCACATAAAAGTCCGTAGGCTTTAGCAGCCTAATCATAGCAATGCCACATTCGTGCTTCACCTTCTCGCTCATATCCGGATAAAGATTTTGATGGGTACAAAAGTAGATGAAAAACCAAGATTTTCCAAGCGCGTACGAATGAAAAAAGTTTTTTTACAGAGGAAAGATACTTCAATTATTTTAGTTTCGCAAGAAGTCTCTTTAAAATCATTCGCAAAGGTAGTAGATTTTGCGCAGATAATTTAATTTATTTCGAGTATGTGCGCAAAATTCAATAGCGGCTATGATTTCTTGGCTATTTCTTTAAAATTTGACCTCGCTTGCTTTTTTGCGTATATTCGGTATAAAATATTTTTGCCGGATGGAGCACGAAACAGTACAGGAATTGGTTGCCTGCAGCAAGCGAGGCGATACGCAAGCTTTTGGAAAGCTGGTTGCTGCGTTTCAGTCGCTCGCCTTCCGGTTGGCTTTTCGGCTGTTGTGCAACGGCGAAGATGCGCGGGATGTGGTGCAGGAGGTTTTTGTAAAGGCGTGGTTGCAGCTGGGCAGGTACAACCCTCAGTACCGGTTTTCGACGTGGATATACAAGATAACCTGCAACCTGTGCTACGACAAGCTGCGCGCTAAGTCCCGCAGCCCGGAGGTGGCCGGAGCATTGCTTTCTTCCGCGCCGCTAAGCGTCGCCTCTTCGGAGCAGGTGGAGGCCGCCATCGTCAACCGCGAGCTGAAGGAGCTGATACTGTACCTGACGGAGCGCCTCTCGCCAAAGCAAAAGCTGGTGTTCACGCTCAGCGATATAGAGGGTTTGGAGGCGGGAGAGGTTGAAGAGATAACGGGATTGTCCGCCGGACAGATTAAAAGCAACCTGCACCTTGCACGAAAATACATCAGAAGCAAAATCAATGCAGTAGCATCATAAATCATGAAAAACAGGAAAACATACGAAGAAGCTGTCCGCCATCTTGCGCAGGTTGCGCCCGTGCTTGAGGATTCGGAGGCGCTGGCGCAAAATATTATGGCGCAAATCGAATACGTAGCCCAAAATCAACCAAAATACCGAGCCCTGCGCACTACGGGCGTGCTGTCGGGGGTAGCCGCCTGCCTGCTGCTTTGCCTGCTGATGTACGACGCCGCCCAGCTCACGCTGCTCCGGCAGGACGAAGCAAAAGCGGCGACGGCTTCGACTGCCCGACAGGTAAGGCGTGGCGCGT
Organism: Prevotellaceae bacterium; assembly: GCA_031290835.1. GTDB lineage: Bacteria > Bacteroidota > Bacteroidia > Bacteroidales > UBA932 > JAITMY01. Next base: position 4,111 of record JAISLN010000263.1, on the reverse strand, counting down.
CCGGTTGGGAGCGAGCTTGCGCCACGGGCGACATCCAATCCGAGAAAATGAAAATAGCCGAAGCCATCAAAGAAAAATTGGCCGCGCGAAGCCGAAAAGAGCGGCGCTACTCCGCCTACCTGTGCTCAATGAAGATACAAAACAACTTAAAAAAATAGCTGATTATGAAAACGAATGTGCTTATTGGAGGATTGCTGATATGCGGCATGGCGTCATGCGTCAGCAAGTACAAAGTAGCAACGAGCATCAGCGCCGACGGCTCCTGCCTGCGGGAGGTGTATGCCAATTGCGATTCGGCGTTCATTGCCGGCAACCTGAAGCATAACCCCTACATGTTTCGGCTTGATTCCACCTGGCAAGTTACGCCGCTGGAAAGCGCGGAGCAAGACAAAAAGCGCAGTAAGAGCTACTACGCAAAAGTCGGCAAAACGTTTCGCGCCATCGACGAAATTTCCGCAGGGCTGCAATTAGTCGCGGAGGAGGCTCGCCCGCTGGCGGCGCCGACGGAAACCTTCCAAAAACGCTTCAGGTGGTTTTACACCTACTACACCTTCAAAGCGGTTTTCCCCGGCATTGCCGACAAAATACCGACGCCAATAGACAGCGACATGACCAAAGACGAGCAAATGCTGTGGCTGCGGGGAGATTTTTCCGCCTACCGGGGAATGAATGGAATGGAGCTGAACGATGAGCTGGACGAAATGGAGAAGCATTTTCTTACGTGGCATGCACGGAATATTTATGAAGCCAACTTTGAAGCAGTCTGCGATTTTGAAAACCGCTTGGGCGGTAGCCCGTATGCTTCGCAGCTTGCGGCGGCAGAGGATAGCCTGTTCATGATGCTTGCCGAAAAAGAGAAGCTTATCGAATCAAAAAAAGCGGACGCCATCTACCATGCGCTTGACAGGTATTTCAAAACAAGCTATTTTTCGGACTTGTACAAAAAAAATGAGCGCCAAATTGACTCGCTGTGCGCAGGCAAAAGGAAGTACATTCAAAGCTTGGTGGATGACCTCTTTGCCAAAGATGTTGAGTACGTACTGACTATGCCCGGCAAGCTGGTCGATGCAAACGCCCCGTGGATGGCGCAGGATACCTTGCGGTGGAAAGTTACGGCAGTGCGGCTCTTGCCGGGCGACTACGAGCTAACAGCTACCTCCCGCACGGCTAACAGCTGGGCTTTTGCGGTTGCGCTTCTCCTGATTGCCCTGTCGGCGTACTGCACGGTAAGGGTAAAACATTTTGCGAAAGTCAAGCGCTGACGCTTTCGAGTCCATGCCGTTAGGAGGCTGAATTATTTTTCGTGCCCGTGCACATTTTGTTTGTTTACGTTCATTTTTTTCTTACCTTGCGTCGCTATTTCACGTTTTGTAAGCTATAATGTAAACTAACCGGTATGCACAATTTACACTGGGTGGACTACCTCATCGTTTTTGGCCCCATTATTTTTACCATTCTGGTGGGGCTGTACTTTGCCAAGCGGCACAAAAGCTCCGATAAATTTTTCTCCGGCGGCCGCAACCTGCCCTCGTGGGCTATTGGCTTCTCCACCATGACGACCCTGATAAGTAGCGCTACCTCTTTGGCGTATTCTTTAAAGCGAAGCCGGAGAACGAAAATCTTACCCTGTACGGATTTTTGGGAAAAAAGACGCACAGCAATATCAACACACTAAAAAATCAAAATTACTATGAACACACGAATTCTCTCAATGGCAGCGGCGTTGGCGTTGGCTGCAAGCACAAGCTGCTCAAACGAAAAGTGGTCGGTGCGCATGGCCGACTCGGAAATGGCGCGCTACCCCGAAAGCTGGATGCTCGACTTCTCCAAAAAGCCCAAGTGGGGCTACTGTCAGGGGCTGGAAACCTACGCCATATACCAAGTGTACAAGGCCACCGGCGCGAAAAAATACCTCGACTACGTGCGCAGCTTTGGCGACACCATGGTGCTGGACAACGGCAACGCCATCCGCACCTATCAGCTCGAAAAATTCAACATCGACAACATTGCCGGCGGTAAAACGCTGATTGCGCTGTACAAGGAAACCGGCGAAGAGAAGTACAAGAACGCCGCCAACCTGCTGCGCGAGCAAATGCGGCAGCACCCGCGCACGAGCGAAGGCGGATTTTGGCACAAGCAAATTTACCCGCACCAAATGTGGCTCGACGGGCTGTTTATGGCGTCGCCCTTCCTCGCGCTCTACGGCAAAGAGCTTGGCGAGCCTGCGCTGTACGACGAAGTGGCGCATCAGCTGCTGCTGGTAGCCCGGCATACCCGCGACTCCATCACGGGGCTTTACTACCACGGGTGGGACGAAAGCCGCGAACAGCGCTGGGCGAATAAAGAAACGGGAACATCGCCCAACTTCTGGAGCCGCAGCATGGGCTGGTACATGATGGCGCTGGTGGACGTGCTGGAGTACCTGCCGCAGGAGCACCCCAAGCGGGGCGATATTATTGACATTCTAAAAAACCTTTCGCTTGCGCTGGAGAAGCAGCAAGACCCCGAATCGAAGGCTTGGTATCAGGTAACCAACATGGGCTACCGCGAGGGCAACTACCTGGAATCGTCGGGCACCGCCATGTTTGCCTACGCATGGGCCAAGGGGGCAAACAACGGCTGGCTCGACACAACCTACCTGCAAAAGGCCAACGAGGTTTTTGACGGCATGATACGGACGTTCGTTACCGTGAACGACGACGGCGCCATCAACCTTACAAAAGGCTGCGTGGTGTCGGGCTTGGGCGGCGCAGGGCGCTACCGCGACGGCAGCTTTGAGTACTACATCGGCGAGCCTGTGCGCGACAACGACCCCAAGGCGGTAGCGCCGTTTATTTTGCTGGCCCTGCAGCTGGGGCGATAAGAAGTGAAGAATGAAAAATGAAGAATCCCATGAATGAATATTGGGAGAGCACCATTTTTCAGTCCTGATATTCTTCATTTTCAATTAAATATAAGGCATAATGTAGCTTATATTTTTCATAAAAATCAGCTCTTGGAAGCAAGTTCCGCAGGGATAGGGAAATTTTGAATTTTAATTTTTTGAATTGCGCAAAGCGCGAAATATAGCGCGTAAACCTAAGTCCCGCAGGGACTTGACCGAACTTACCGGGCAGCAATGATAGTAAGAATTAAATTCTGCCTAGTACTTAGCCAATAAAACTTTGAATTAAAATTCAGCTGGCAGCAAAGCAAAATTTAGCGTGAAGCATGATTTATTTTGAGTATATTTGCGGAAATTTTTTTCAATGCTTTCAGGAGCAAAAAGCAAGCAATGGTATTTCGCGCTATGAGAATTCACAGAAAAGGCAAATAAAAGTAACGGAAAAAATAAAACGTATGGAGTCTGTCGTTAGCTTTAGCAATGTTGAAAACAAAATCATTGTCATTCGCAACCAGAATGTAATTTTGGATTGCGATGTGGCGGATTTGTATGGCGTAGAAACAAGAGACGTCAATAAATCGGTAAAGAACAATCCGGATAAGTTTCCGGATGGATATGTTTTCGAATTGCAAAGTGCTGAAAAACAAGATGTGGTGAAAAATTTCCACCACCTTGAGAAGTTGAGATTTTCGCCTCAAGCGCCCAAAGCCTTTACCGAAAAAGGCTTGTACATGCTGGCAACCATCCTGAAGAGCGAGCGCGCTACCCAAACAACCATTGAAATTGTAGAAACCTTTGCCAAGCTGCGGGAGCTGGCGCGCACGGTAGCAGCCCTTACGCAAGCTACCGAAAAGCCCAAGCAAAAATCGCTGATGCAAAAAAGCGGCGAAATCATCGCAGAACTTCTGGATGATGATATGCAGGTTACGGAAGCGGAAACAAGCATTGAAGTAAACTTTGCCTTGATGAAGTTTAAGCAGGTAGTAAAGAAAAAGCGAAAAGAAAAAGAGTAAGGAGGTCGCTATTTTGATTTTTTCTTCAAAAATAGATAGCATTATCAACACGGGACAAAAAATTGCTAATGATTTTTTGGAAAGTTAGGTTTTTAGGCGTACCTTTGTGCGCTCTTTAAAAACGGCATAGCAAGGCGTGGTTTTAGGTACAGCGCTAACGGCGCTCAAAAGCGGTAAGTGGAAGAAAATGGGGTAAAAAACTTGCTCTACGTGG
>JAISLN010000262.1 GCA_031290835.1 Prevotellaceae bacterium | reverse complement strand
AATATGAAACGATTAATCCTCATCCTCATGCCGGTGCTGCTCATTGCCGGTTTTGCGCCTGCGTGCTTGGATACGTTGGACGAAAACGCTGTGGAAACCGACAAGCACTACAGCAACTTCAACGACGCCGATAACGCCATTCTGGGCATTTACGGCAAGCTGATGGGCTTGGTGGACAGGGTGATTGTTCTCAACGAGCTACGCGCAGACCTGATGACCATTACCCCAAACGCTACCGTTGACCAAACGGCCATCAGCAACCATACCGCCGACGCCGGAAACAGGTACTGCGACGTTGCGCCCTTCTACGAGGTGATACTCAACTGCAACGACGCGCTTGCCAACTTCAACAGGATGAAGGTCGAAAACAAGCTAAGCCCTGCCGACTACAGCTACCGCTACGCCGACGTGGCAACGGTGCGCTGCTGGGTGTACCTGCAGCTGGCGGTACACTTCGGAAGCGTGCCCTACATTACCGACCCGCTGCAAACCGTATTCGACGTGCAGGACGCCTCAAAATTTCCCGTGCTGAGCTTGGACGAAATGATTACCACCCTCATTTCCTGCATGGAGGCGCTGCCTACAACCGACCTCTCCATTGAGTCGCCCCTCCGAAGCGTAACCGACGCCGACGGGTACGATATGCAGCTGCTGTTTTTGAATAAAAAGGCGATGCTGGGCGACCTATACCTCTGGGCCGACCGCTACACGGACGCGGCTACGCAGTACTACGCCGTGATTGACGAGGCGGAGAAAAAGCTCTACTCGGGAAGCGAAAAGCACGCCTACAAGGTTGGCGGATGGGTGTGGGACGCCTCCAACGAGCCGGAATTTCAAATTTGCTACGCAAGGTACAAATCGTTGGATATAAGTTCGTTCCGCAACAAGTGGAAGGAAATGTTTGCCCGTGCGTCGAGCAATAGCGAGCTGAAGCGCGAAATGATAACCCTATGGAGCTACAACGCCCGCTTTGCGCCGCAGTATCCTCTCATTGAGCTGTTTGCGAATACCGGTAAGGGAAAATATCAGCTCAAGCCTACGGATTGGGCAATAGACAGCCTCTGGGAGGCGCAGGTGCAGCGCGACAACAACTTTGTTTTTGACGGGCGGGGGCGTGAATCTTCCTTTGACTGGGTCAACGGGCAGCCGGTGGTCATCAAGTACCTCTACGACTACTACCCCCAAACAACCGACGACAACCGTACTATTCACTTGCAGTACAACGATGTACAAAATGAGCTGGTGCAGCAGGGCAGGTGGTTTGTTTACCGGGCGGGCTTGCTCCACCTGCGCTACGCCGAAGCTGCCAACCGCGCAGGCTACCTCGACCTTGCCCGATGCCTGCTCAACAACGGCATACGTGAATTTTACGATTGGAATATGGACGATGGCTCGTCAAAGAGAAGCGACAAGGAGGGGGTACAGTATAGCGGATATAAGCCGTTGGCCGACAGCCTGTTTTCGAAACCGTATCCGGCTCCCTTTTACTTGGATGGCCGGCAAAACGACCTCCCGTACGTGTACCTGCGCTCGCCGTGGCGCGACAACTACGGCATTCGCCGCAGGGCGTGGGTGCAGAACGTTAGCCTGCCCAACCTGCCCGCCGCCATCGACTCCGTAAGGTGGCTCGAGGAAGCCCTCGTAAAGGAGGCAGCCCTTGAGTGCGGATTTGAGGGGCATCGCTGGGGGGATTTGCTGCGCGTGGCTCGCCGCAAAAACCGCGACGTAGCCGGTAGCGGAGACGCCTACTTGAACAACCTGATGCTCAAGGCAAAAGGGGTTCAAATGGCGGATCCTTTCCTGCCATGGAAGAAATGATTTGCGCGTTGAATTTGAATGCTTTAATTTTTTAAAAATTTAAAAATTTAAAAATCTAAAATCATGAAAAAGGTAGCGGCAATTTTTTTGTCAGCGTGTATGGCGCTTTTCGGCGCACAGCTAAAGGCGCAGGATGCTCTGCCTGCATTTCCCGGCGCGGAAGGCTTTGGGCGCTACGCCTTGGGCGCAAGGGGCGTTGCCAACCCTCAGGTGTACCACGTGACCAACCTCAACGACGCCGGAGCCGGCTCGCTTCGCGACGCGGTGAGCCAACCGGGGCGAATAGTTGTTTTTGACACCTGCGGGGTTATCAAGCTCAGCTCGCGCATTTCGTTTTCGGGCAGCTCATACATTGCGGGGCACACTGCGCCGGGCGACGGCATCATTCTTTACGGCGACGGCGTTTCGTTTGCCGGTGCAAACAACCTCATTGTCAGATACCTGAGAATTTACATGGGCAAGAGCGGGGAGTCGGGCAAAGACGCTTCGGGGGTTGCCAACGGGACGGGAATGATTTTTGACCATCTCTCCATAGCCTGGGGGTTGGACGAAAATTTTTCGGTCAACTGGGACAGCAAGGGTAGCGAGCCTGCCGATATTACCATTCAGCACTCCATTATAGGTCAGGGTATTATGACGCACTCCGCCGGAGGGCTGATACAAACCAACGGCGGCGTATCCATCATTGGCTGCCTGTACATAGACAACAGCACCCGCAACCCAAAGGTGAAAGGGCTAAATCAGTACATCAACAACGTGGTGTACAACTGGGCAGGTAGCGATGGCTACATTCTGGGCGACTCCGACGGCGCGTCGTGGGCGTGGCTGGAGGGAAACTACTTCATTGCGGGGCCAAACAGCGGCGCCTCGCCCTTTACGAGGGCAAATACCAACTTTCAGCTCTACCACAGCAACGATTTTGTGGACGGCGACAAGGACGGAACGCTAAGCGGAAGCGTAACCACCAACGACAGCTACGGCGCCGCGTCCTTCAAAGCCGACAGGAACGCTTTTACCGGTCTTCCCAAAGCTCACCCCGACGTTGCGGGCGGCATCCTAACGCCGGATGCGGCGCTCAACCGGGTGGTAGCCTCTGTGGGCGCAAGCCTCCCGGCTCGCTCGGCGGTGGATGCCTACATGGTTGACGAGCTGCTTTCGTACGGAAAAAAAGGCGCGCTCATCACCAACGAAACCAACAACGGCATATACAGCAACGTAGGCGTTGTGAGCCAAGGCGCAAAGCCCGCCGATACCGACTGCGACGGCATACCCGATGCGTGGGAGGAGGCCAACGGGCTGAACAAAAACAGCGCCGCCGACGCTGTGCTGCCCGCCGCCAACGGCTACCTGAACATCGAAAACTACATCAACAGCATTTCGGCTCCCGTAACGCCCTACGTTCGCTGCGCGTCGGACGTGAAGATGGCGGCGCGAACGATGAGCTCCGTGAGCCTGTCGTGGAAAAACAACGCTACGGAGAGCGACGGGATTATCCTACAGCAGTCCGACAATGGCGTTGCTTTTAGCGATGTTCGGACGCTGGCGGCAACCGATACCGCGGCAACCGTAGAAGGGCTGCAAAAAGACCACGCCTACTACTTTCGCCTGATTACCACCAAGAGCGGATTGCCCAACTCTACCCCGTCGGAAGCGCTGAAGGTGAGCACGGAGGGAGAGCCTGCGGCGCCGGAAAAAAGCCATACGCCGCTACCGGCAGCGGGCGAAACCTCGCGCTTTTACACTTCGGTGGATTTGGCGTGGCAAAATGAAACGGGACCCTGGGCGGGTGAAGTATCCTACGATGTGTATTTTGGCGCAAGCGCCGATAACCTTACGAAAATCAACGCGGCGCCGCTTACCGAAGCCGCCTATACGCACACCGCTACCATGGCTATGGGCGCCACCTACTACTGGCGGGTGGACGCCACCAATACGATGGGCACTACGGCAGGCGACGTGTGGAGCTTTAGGGCGGGCAGCTACTCGTTTACAACGGAGTACGTTGATTTGGGAAAAGATTTTGACGGCAGCAATACCGTGAACGCAGCATCGGGAGCGCTGATAGCTACGGGCACAACCACCTACACCGTTTTTGCGGAATCAAGCAAGGAAATGACCTTTAAGCTTTTGGGCGGCGGAACAGTGAGGTCAAGCGATGGCTCGTACATGGCAAAGGGTACTACTGCCATTCCGCACTTTTACTTAACGTCTGACGCTCACTACGTTGAAGCTTCGCTGACGAGCGCAAGCGCCGTAAAAAACATTGCCTCCGTAAAGGTAAACGGCACCGGGTCGGATGCTGATCAGGCAAAGGGCACGGTTACCCCCGTCGTTTTATTTTCGGACAAAATACCTTTTGACGCGACTTCCATCATTGGCTACGAAACGGTGGAGCTGCCGCAAGCCCGCGCGGGCAGGCTGCCGGTGGTAACGCCTGCGCCGGTGGGCAGCAAATCATTCCGCATTTACCGCAGGGCAACCCTCTCAACGGTGGGCGAAGACCTCTACCAAATAGGCGGCAGCACCAACCCGTTTACTGTTGGCAATGCGCCCTCCAACAGCGGTATTGCCTACATAGCCGCCACGCTTGAGCTGCTCTCCAACGATAGCGACCGCGAGCCTTCGGCCGTCAACACCATTACCTCGCTCACCATCAACGGTGCGGCGGCAACGATAAGCCAAGCGGAGGGTACGGCCTCCTGCACCTTCCCGAAGTCCACGGGGGCGCTTGGCTCGTGGGTGGTGGAGCTTACGCTGGGCAATCAGTACGCTACGGCCAACTTCGTCAGCGGCAGCGCTCATGACTTTGCCGCCGGAGACCTGCAAATTGAGGTAACGGCCGAAAATGGCGCCAAAAAAACCTACACTGTTTCGGCAAGCATTGCGACCAAAAAGCGGGTGGGGATGCTTACCGCTGACGGACGCAAGGCCGCATACGACGATTTGTTTGTATCGGCTTTCGACGATTTCGACGTGGTTTACCTGAACGCCGGCGGAAGCGCACCGGCGAATATTGCGGCGTTCTATCAGGATTACGACCTGATTGTGCTCCACGCCAACGTTGGCGGAACTAACGCCATAGGCGTAGCAACGCGGGCAATGGTGGGCGTGAAGCCCATACTGAACATGAAGGCTTTTTTCTACCAAAACGGGCGCTGGGGATGGGCCTCGGCGGCTTCGGGAAACGCCGGGGTGGGGGAGATAACGGCAACGGTGGACGCAAATGTGCAAAACCACCCGATATTTGGCGGCGTAACCTTTGACAACACAACGCTAACCTACTACAGCGCACCCACAACGGTAACAAACGGCGTGCAGTACGCAACGGCGTTGGACGGCGAAAATTGGACGCCTGCGCTGACCGCCGCAAGCCACGCGCTGGCAACCAAGGGCGGCGGAACGCAAATACACGAGGTAAACCTGAGCAACGCCGCAAAGTACCTCATGGTGGGCTTGAGCATGGAGGGCGACAGCTATACCCTTTTCAACAACAACACCGTAACGCTGCTGCGCAACGCCGCGGCTTACCTCACAAATCCCAACGTATTTTACGATTACGCGAGCGGCGCCCCTGTCTCCTCCGACAACACGATAGCCGCGCTGACCGTGAACGGCCTTGCCGCGCAGCTGGGCGGCAACACGGATACCATCCGCTGCCTCATGCCGGACTCCGTGAGCGAGCTGGGCACGTGGACGGTGGCCTTCACCCTAAGCGACGCGGCGGCAACGGCGAGCGTTGCCAACAACGCAGCCCACAACTTTGCCGATGCCCCGCTGCAAATCACGGTAACCGCTCCAAACGGCGATGTAAGAATTTACACCGTCTTGGTAACCATAGCGGCAAAGGGCAATGACGACGACGACGACGACGATGACGGTGACGACGACGGTGGTGACGGAAACGGTGATGGTGACGGCGACGGCGATGGAGATGGTGACGGGAACGGCGATGGAGATAGCGACGGTGATGGTGATGGCGACGGCAGTTCTACGGCTGTGCCCTCCAACGCCTTATCTCCATTAGCGTACGTCGGAGGCGTAATTCTCAACCCCACAGGAGGAGAGGTGAGCATTTACGGCGTATCGGGCGCTCTGATGCTGAAATCGAGC
>JAISLN010000261.1 GCA_031290835.1 Prevotellaceae bacterium | reverse complement strand
GTAGCCCGCGCCCTCGCCGCAGGGGTAGAGGTTGGCTATCTGAACGTGCTGCATGCCCTGTGCGTCGCGGGGCAGGCGCACCGGCGACGAGGTGCGCGATTCTACCGCCAGCACCATGGCTTCGCCGGTGAGGTATCCGCGCATCTTTTTGTCAAACTCCCGAAATGCCCGACGTAGCGATTGGCCTACAAATTCGGGCAAAAGCGCGTGCAGCGGCGCTGAGGTTACGCCCGGAATGTAGGAGGTTTTGCCGAGCGACGAGGATGCTCGGCCGTCCACAAAATCGGTCAGGCGCTGCGCCGGCGCGGCCTGCGTAGCGCCGCCTGCGGCAAACGCCGCCCGCTCTACCTCCTGCCGGAAGCGCAAGCCCGCCAACGCGCCAAACTTTTCGTATTGCGCGTAGTCGCTAAGGTTTACCTGCGCTACAATGCCCGCGTTGGCGTAGGGGGAGCTGCGCTGCGAGGCGGACATGCCGTTCACCACCAGCTCGCCGGGCGCAGCTGCCGCCGGTACAATCATGCCGCCCGGACACATGCAAAACGAAAATACGCCCCGCCCCTGCACCTGCGCCGTCAGGCTGTAGGCGGCCGCCGGCAGCAGCGGCGAGTAGCCTTTGCCGTGGTACTGTATTTCGTTGATGAGCTCTTGCGGATGCTCCGCGCGAACGCCCATGGCAAAAGGCTTTGGCTCAAGCGCCCATTTTTGAGCCTCAAACAGCTCGTAAATATCGTCGGCCGAATGTCCGGTTGCCAGCACTACGGCCGCTCCCTCGTAGCGCACTCCGCGCTCGTCAACCACCCCGCAGGCAGCGCCGTTTTTCACCACAATGCCGGTAACGCGCGTACTGAAGCGGTACTCGCCGCCGCAGCTGCAAATGGTTTGGCGAATGTTGGCAGCTATGCCCGGCAGCTTGTCGGTGCCGATGTGCGGGTGCGCCTCCACCAGAATATCGGGGTTGGCGCCGTGCTGCACTAGTTGCTGCAAAATATGCGCAACGTTGCCGCGCTTGTGGGAGCGGGTGTAGAGCTTGCCGTCGGAGAACGTTCCGGCGCCGCCCTCGCCAAAGCACCAGCTGGAGTTGGGGTTGACGGTGCGCTCGCGCGTGAGCTTGGCAATATCGCGCTTGCGCTCCTTCACCTCTTTCCCGCGCTCCAGAATCACCGGCTTCAGGCCTTTCTCCAGCAGCTTCAGCGCGGCAAAAAGCCCGGCGGGGCCTGCGCCGACAATGATTACCGGCGGTTTGCCCGCTACGTTTTTGTACTCGAAGCGTGCCGGTGGATTGGGCGGCTGTTCGCCGCTTGCGTAAACGTTGAGCTTGAGCTGCAGCAGCGTTTTTCCCCGCCGCGCGTCAACCGAGCGGCGCACGAGCTGCACCGCACCCACGTCGCTCTCTGCAAGGTGTAGCGCCTGCGCCGCTGCCTGCGCAAGCCTGTCGGGGTTGGCGGCAGCTTCGGGCGGCACGGTAATGGTGATGGTGTGGGGCATCGACTTTTGTAACTTTTTTATTTTCTCACATCAATATTTTTAGCCGTCGGAAAACGTGCCCTTGCGTAGAGCAGAATAGCCGCGTAGCAGGGGACTAAAAGCCAGTACGCATGGCGGTTTCCAACCTCATCTGCAAGGTAGCCGTATGCAAGCGGCAGCAGGGCGCCTCCCAGCGCGCTTGCGGCAAGCACTACCGCGCTTGCCCCGGCGCCTTTGCCCGCCTTTGCGGTAAGCGAAAAAACGAGCGACCACACCGGCGCGGCGGATAGCCCGAGCAGCGCAACAAAAGCAACGGCCAGCCTGCCCGGAACGTTAACGGCCGCAACGGAAAAAATAACGCCCAGCGCAGCGCAAACGGCCACCGTGCGCTCTCTGCCGATACGCTTGGGTACGACGACCGCCATCAGCAGGCAGCCCAGAGCTGAGGCAAGAAGCGAGCAGGCGGGGAGCGCCGTTGCCGCTTCGAGGCTCATGCCCGTTGATTTTCCGTAAAGCGCAATGCTCACAACGCCCACCACCTCCACGCCTGTGTACAGAAACAGCGCCAACGTCCCCAGCCAAAAGCGCAGCGGGTGAGCAAGGCCGCTGCCCTTCTCCTCCCGTTCGCCGCCATTCCCCACGGCAACGTTGGGGAGAGGCGAAAACTTTACCCAAACAGCCGCCGCCAGCAGCGCCGACAAGATGACGAGGTAGGGCAAAACAGCCTTGTGCGCCAGCGTGTCGAGCTCTGCCGCTCGCGAGGCGCCTTCCGCCATTTGGATGCTCGCCTCGAGGCTGTCGATTTTGTAAAACAGGAGGCTGCCTACCACCAGCGGGCTAAGCATTCCGGCAAGCTTGCTGCAAATGTTCATGGCGCAACGGCGGCGCGACGCGCTCTCGGCAGCGCCAAGCGCGTTTACGTACGGAACGGCGGCAGCGTGAAGCAGCCCAAGCCCCGCGCCCGCTACGAGCAAACCCAGCAAAAACAGCGGGTAGGTGCGCAGCAGGGCGGCAGGGATAAAAATGAGCGCCCCCGCAGCCATGGCCATCAGGCCTATCATCATGCCGCTTGCGGGCTCAACTTTGCAGGGCGGCCGAAGCGCTGCAAAAACGGCGGCAGCGTATGCAAAGTAAAAAACAAGCGTAACAAAGTACGCCTGAAAGTTGCTCAGCTCGCACGACGCCTTGAGGTAGGGCACGAGCGCGGCGTTGAGCCACGTGGTAAATCCGCAGATAAAAAACAGCATCCCGACGGTAAAAATGCCGGGCACGTAAATTTTTTTTTGCTTCATGGTAGAGCGCTGAAATTTGGGTAAATTAAAATTCTCAAAAACAAGCAAAACAGAACAAAATCTTCCTCTGCAAAAGTAAGATAATTATTCCGGAGGCGCAAGATTT
>JAISLN010000260.1 GCA_031290835.1 Prevotellaceae bacterium | reverse complement strand
CTCCGAGATGTGCAGGGATTGGTCGGCGTACACCTTTTGCATGAACATGCCAAAGATGGGCAATCCCGAATTTGCGCCGCCGCCTGTGCGAAGGCTTTCAAAGTGCACCGAGCGGTCTTCGCAGCCCACCCACACGCCGGCGGCAAGCTGGGGCGTAATCCCCATAAACCATCCGTCGGACTGGTTTTGCGTGGTGCCGGTCTTTCCGCCTATGGCGCCGCTTAGCATGTAGCCGCTGCGCAGCCGTATGGCCGTGCCGCTGTTGACCACGCCTTGCAGCAGGTTGGTCATAAGGTAGGCTGTTTGCTCGCTTATGGCTTCGGTCTTTGGCGTAGCGCCGAAAACCGACAGCACGTTGCCGTTGCGGTCTTCTATGCGGGTTACCATCATGGGCATTACGCGAACGCCTTTGTTGGCAAAGGTGGCGTAGGCGTTCACCATTTCGTACAGGGAAACTTCCGCTGTTCCGAGAAATATTGAGTTTACCGGAGGAATATAGCTTGTTACGCCCATTTTATGGCATAAATCAGCCACATTTTGCGGGTTGAACTGCTTGATGAGCCACGCCGAAATGTTGTTTACGCTGAGCGACAGCCCCCACTTGAGCGTTACCATTTTTCCGTCGTAAGCCGTGGGGGAGGCATTTTTGGGAGTCCACGTGGAGTCTCCCATCACAAAGGTTTGCGGAATGTTTGGCACCCTATAGCAGGGGTGAAATCCCTCCTGCATGGCAAGGGTGTAGAGGAATGGCTTTATGGTAGAGCCTACCTGCCGCTTGCTTTGCTTCACTAAGTCGTACTTGAAGTGCCTAAAGTTGGGGCCTCCTACGTATGCCTTTACGTAGCCCGTATGCGGATCCATGGCCATGAAGCTGGCGCGCAGAAAAGCCTTGTAGTACTTGAGCGAATCCAGCGGCGACATTTTTACCGTAGCTTCTCCGCTCCACGTAAAAACGACCATTTCCGTTGGCGTTCGGAAGTTTGCCATAATTTTGTCCATCGACCAGCCGGCGAGGCGCAGCACGCGGTAGCGCTCGGTTTGCTTAATGGCGCGCGTGATGTACTCCTGCTCCTGCTCACGGTTCATGTCGCTGCCGAAAATACGCCCGCCTTTTCGCTTTATTTCGTCGTTGAGCGCAGGCTGGAGGCTGTTTTTGAGGTGGTGTATCAGCGCGTCTTCGGCGTACTGCTGCATTTTGGAGTTCACCGTAGTGTAAATTTTCAGCCCGTCGCGGTTTACGTCGTAGGGTACGTTGCCGGGCTTTTTGTTTTTGTGGCACCAGCCGTATAGCGGGTTTTTCACCCACTCTATCGAATCGGCTTGGTAGTCTTCTATGGTGGCGTATCGGGCTCGCTCCGGCTGCCGCGCGTTCATGGTTTGGCGCACGCGCTCCCTGAAGTAGGTTGCCAGCCCGGTGTTGTGGTCTTTTTGCTGAAACTTCAGGGCAATCGGCATATCGCTCAGTATGGCGTAGGTTTCGAGGTTCATGTATCCGGCGCGCACCATTTGGCGCATTACAAAGTTTCGGCGCTGCAGGGCGTTGTCGGGGTTGCGCACGGGGCTGTAGCGCGTTGGCGCGTTGACTACGCCCGCAAGCAGCGCAGCCTCCTCAACGTTGAGCTGCAAGGGGTGCTTGTCGAAAAATGTTGCCGACGCTGCGCTTATCCCAAAGGCGTTGCTCCCAAACGGGATTACGTTGAGGTACATGGCTACGATTTCGTTTTTGGTGTAGTTGCGCTCCAGCTTCACCGCCGTAATCCACTCCTTGAACTTGGCGATGACCAAGGAGGAGAACTTGTGGAACGCGCTGCTGTACTCGTTGGTATTGCGGGGGAAGAGGTTTTTGGCCAGCTGCTGGGTAATGGTGCTGCCGCCGCCCTGGCTTCTGTCGCCCATAGCCACCGTGCGTACTGCCACGCGCATCAGCCCCTTGAGGTCTATGCCGAAGTGCCTAGCAAAGCGCACGTCCTCCGTGGCGATAACGGCCTTGACAAGGTTGGGCGAAATATCCTCGAAGCTGATGAATGAACGGTTTTCTATGTGAAAAGTGCCGAGCAACTTGTGGTCTTCGGAGTACACCTCGGAGGCAACGTTGCTTTTGGGATTTTCGAGCTCTGCAAACGTGGGCATGGCGCCAAAATATTCGCGGCTGACCAGCGTGAGCATAACAGCCAAAAAAATAACCGGTAGCACAATGGCGCCCCAAAGGATGGCGGCAAACCAAATTTTCCTTTTTCTACTTTTTGTCATGATTATAGCAAAACACTATGGTTTTTGTGCCCCAAAAGTAGGGTTTAATTTCGTAGCCCCCCCAGCAAAAATGTTAAAAATCAGTTAAACATTTTGAACGTACAAATTTTAATGTGTTACTTTGTGGCCAAATTCGGATGAAGGAAAATCCGAACGGTGAAAAATTTGAAAATGAAACCGATGTTGCCGCCACAACGGGCAACAATAATATTGCGTACCTTTGCTCGTATTTCACAGCATAGTATGATTGTAGTTAACCTTGTAAATAAAAACAGCGAATGTCAGAAAACTTAGTTATTGTGGAGTCGCCGGCTAAGGCGAAAACCATAGAAAAATTTTTGGGCGAAAAATACCTCGTAAAATCGAGCTTTGGCCATATCCGCGATTTGCATAAAAAAGACATGAGCATCGATTTTCAGCA
>JAISLN010000259.1 GCA_031290835.1 Prevotellaceae bacterium | reverse complement strand
CATACGCGCTGACAGTAGAGAATGTGGCTTTTACTCCTTTAGCAGCGCTTGTTCCTGTATTTTTTAAATAAACTTCTAAAGTTACTGTTTCGCCTTTGTTGATAATTTTGTCGCCGTTGCTGTCGGAGTAAACGCTATGGCTATTATACGCTATTCGCGCTTTCGTGGCCTCCACCGTTACGCTGAACGTTTCTGCCCACGTGTTGCCGCTCCCGTCCGTTATGCTGATGCTAATGGGTATTTGCGTACCCGCAGGTGTGGAGGAGGATACGCTAAATTGAATCTCACCATAGATGGAAGAAGATCCTGCGGAAATAGAAGAATAAGAAATTGGCGCAGCTGGCGTAAAACCTGAAACATACGTGCTTGCTGTAGAAAACGTGGCTTTTACGCCGTTGGCGGTACTTGTCCCGATATTCTTTAAGTAAACTCTTAAAGTTACCGCTTCGCCGTTGTTTATAATTTTGTCGCCGTTGCTGTCGGAGTAAACGCTATGGCTATTATACGCTATTCGCGCTTTCGTGGCCTCCACCGTTACGCTGAACGTATCTGCCCACGTGTTGCCGCTCCCGTCCGTTATGCTGATGCTAATGGGTATTTGCGTACCCGCAGGTGTGGTGGAGGATACGCTAAATTGAATCTCACCATAATTGTAGGAAGAAGATCCTGCGGGAATAGGAGTAGAAGAATAAGAAATCGGCGCAGCTGGCGTAAAACCTGAAACATACGTGCTTGCTGTAGAAAACGTGGCTTTTACGCCGTTGGCGGTACTTGTCCCGATATTTTTTAAGTAAACTCTTAAAGTTACCATTTCGCCGTTGTTGATAATTTTGTCGCCGTTGTTGTCGTAGTAAACGCTATGGCTACCATACGCTACTTTCGCTTTCGTGGCCTCCACCGTTACGCTGAACGTATCTGCCCACGTGTTGCCGCTCCCGTCCGTTATGCCGATGCTAATGGGTATTTGCGTTCCCACCGGAGTGGAGGAAGATACGCTAAATCGAAAGGTATATGATGAGCTGAAGCTGGAGCCATCATACGCTGCCCAACTCTTATAGCTAATGAAAATATCACCATAAGATACCTGTGCTTGTGGCTTTAGCGAAAAGCCCGAAATATACGTGGTATCGTTTACAGAAAATGTTGCCTTCACACCTTTAGCGGCAATAGCGCCGGCATTTTTCAGCCATACCCTCAAGCATACCGTTTCGCCTTTGTTGACGATGCTGTCGCCGTTGCTGTCGGAAACAACGTCGTAGGAGTGATACTCAACGGCAGGCCCCTTTTTTATCATATCGGCAATGGGGTCCGGCAGGTTAAGCGTACACGCCGAAAGCAGGCATACACAAAGCGATGCAACGTAAATATTTCTCACTGTGGTTTACTCTGAATGGTTAGTACTCATTTTACTGGTTATTAAAGCCATACCTGATTTTATGGATTTCCTTAAAAGCATCCTGATGCCGGCTAAAAGAATCTTTATTTACCGCAATACGAAATTCTTTTGGGCGAATAAATCTATATTCAACCGATGCATTATCCAATAGCTGCTTTATTGCCTCAATTTTCTCTTCGTTCGATTCGTAAAAGTGTAGCCACGAATTTGGAGAAGATCGCCTTGTAAACCAATACGCTACAGATCTACTACTGCCTAAATACAAGGCAACGTAACTTCTCGTAAAACCGAGCGTAAACGGCTGCGCAGCTGTAGTTAGGATGTTCAGCAATGCGGAAACCTGCGCAGTTTTTTGACACCAGCCACTTGATGGCCAGCGACACCTCGGGCGCTTGATGCGCTTCGCTAATTCATCTCCCGATACTACTTTCGGAACGAGCGGCGGCCTGATAAATTCCTTTGAAAGGCGGTCGTAATGGTACGTTACAGGCCAATCAAACCCTATTTCTTCTAATTTTTTTGCGTCTTCAAAATCGACGATTTGAAGGCTTTTTGTGCTTACAATCATTTTTTTGTCCTCCTCAGTTAGTTGTTTTAATATTCTGCTAAAGCTTTTCGACGAATAAGAGTCCCATTTTTATCATAAGTATGTAGAAAAATACTTTTAATATAATAAGATTCAGTAAGCTGTCTATATATATAACCATATTTTTTAGAACCTGTAGCGTAAATTGTTTTTGTTCTAAGATTTATAATAAAGTTTTCATAAAAGCTGTCTTGGGAGTTATCAGCTTCTATATGGTTTATAAAATTTACCTTGCCAACCTTTTCTAATAACTCTATTCTGTAATCTTCTCTTGAACCTTTTAAACTTACTTCTTCTTCCTCATTTAAAAATTTATATTCAGAATTAGAAATATGCAAAAATGCTCTTACATTAAAAAATAAAGTTTTTACTTCAAAACTGCCATTAGAATAATCTATCTCTGGCTTCATTATTCTCACCGGATGTTCAGAAATAATAACAATAGTTTGGTTATCTTTTAGCTCTTTAACTTCTCCATTTACGCAATACTCCAACTTCGTGTACTCTCCTGTGTAATAATTTTTTTCGCCCTTCAGCCAATCCTCCACTGAGGGCATACGATAGGGTAATTTCATTCTGAATGAACTGTCTTCCAAATCCCATTCAATCTCAAACTCATTTATTTGATGTTGTGCGCACAGCATTGTTGGTATGCACAACAACGCGTAAAACATAATCTTTTTCATAACATAACCTCCTTAATTACAATGCATAACAATAAAATTTCAATTAATAAAATGCTGATAACGACTAAAAAATCTTTAATTTTCTTCTTCATCTTTCCAGCTTAATATGCGGTATTTTGTGGTACTTCTGGATAAGCTCTCACCCCACGTAACGATGCCTCTCACCGTGTTGATTTCCATGAAGTAGTAAGCTCCGTCCTTGCCTATCATAACGTAATGCTCCCTGTCCTGCTCTAAAAAGCGAGAATTCACGATTTTCAAGCGCAGCTTCAGCAAAGGGTTACCGCGTATGTATTCCTTGATGGTGATTAAGGTATAAGTACTCCTACCCCAAAATGCAGCTCTCCAAAGTCCGACCCGGCAATGGTGCTGTAGCCCGCCGTAAGGGTAAGATATTTCCAGCACCTGAACGTAGCGCCATACTCCAGCTCAAGCCCTTCGGTAAGTCCGGAGGTATAATAGTAGTAAACTCCGGCGTTATTATCTGTCTGATATACAGCTCCGTATTGTCCGTAACCTAGGCCGCCATAAATGTACATAAGCTCAAAAAGTCGCAGCATACCGCCTGCCGTAAGGGATAGCCGCACATATTTTTTTTCGCCTCCGTAAAAGGCTTTGTCTATATCCCTCACGTTTTTATCTTTCACTCTGAATTGGCCATATACACCCCACGTTTTGCAGTAGCCACCCGAAAGGCCAAAGTAAGAAGTGGGCGGAGATATGCGGTAGCTCGGGAGTATCACGGGATCAATGGAGTCATCAGTTAACTTTTGATATACTTTTGCGGTTAACTTTTGCTTTAGCTCGCCATATACTTTATTTTTTCCGGGCTTAATGAACACTGTTGCGGTCAGCGGCCTGTAGCCGGGGGCATCAAAAGCCACCTTTTTTGCTCCCACCGGCAGGGTTACGGAGAGAGGCGCGCTTCCCATGTACTTTCCGTCTATATGTATGCCCACGGATACGGGTATGTTTGCGGTAACGGTTAGCGACCCTGTTTTTTCTTCCTCTTGCAGCTGCACCGCTACCAGCTGCTCTTTGCCCTCCCGCACCTCCACCTCTTGCAGAGATGGCTTGTATCCTTCCGCCCGCAGCTCTACAAAGTGCTTGCCCACGAGCAGATTTTTGATGATATTAGGCGTTTTGCCATACTTTTTTCCGTCAATAAATATGTCAGCCTTTACGTTTTTTTCTTTTACATTCAGCGCACCGTAAATGGGCGTAGGCGCCGCAAGCCGAATGGTTTCATTTTTGCCCGCCTCGCTTGTGATGGCTTTTACCGAAGAGCGGTGCGAAGGCTTGCGCACCTCCACCTTGTAGGGTCCGGGCGTGAGCCTGCCTTTCCACTGCGCGGTTGCCTTTTTTTCGTCGTTGATGTAAATATCCCCGCCGTCAGGCGCTGTCAGCGTAATAACGGCAAAGTTGGGCTGCATGGTCAGCGTCAGCGATTCCGTAGCGCCGTCAGCAATGGTTTGCTTCTGTTCGGCGGGCAAAAATTGCGGCTTTACTACGCGAATTTTGTGCGTTCCGCTTTTAAGCCGCCCAATGGTGAGCGGGCTTTTCCCCCGCTTTTCGTCGTCGATGAATACCTCGGCGCCCGGCTCCGGCGTCGTATTAATGGTCAGCTGGCCAAATTGGGGCCTTAGCTCAACGGTAAGGGGCGCCGACTTCTCCACCGTTACCTCTCTTATGCCGCTCTCGGGGTGGTACATGGGCGCTTCCACCGTGTATCGGTGCTTCCCGTACGAAACCGCTTTGCTAAATTTTCCGTTTGTAAAAACCTCCGGCTTTTCGTTGTCTATCTTGATGGTAGCGCCAGCTACGTTGCACTCAACCTCTATGTACTGGAGCTGTACGTTGTCTTCTACCACTGTTCTTACGCTCCCCGACCTGAGCCTCATGATGTAAACGGTAGCCTCCTTTAGCGCTTCACTAAGCGGGTAGTTGCGCACCACCCCCAAATGCGCGTGCTGGATAGTGAGCTTTCGCACGCCGGGCGAAAGCCAAAGCCATATTTCGCCCGTTCGCTGCTCGGTATGCTCTACGGCAGCCATGCCTACGTCAAATGTAAAATCTTTCAGCAGTAGCGGCGTCTCTATCTTGATAATGGCGCACACTTTGTTGTTTTGGTCGGTGCGCTTCTCCTTGATGCGCGCCGACTGGTCGGAGTCGTCCCGCGCAAAGCTTTCTACGGCTAAGTTCTGCGCAGACGCCGTTACGCAAGCAAGCAGCGCAATGGCAAGGGGTAGCCGGCAAAATAATTTTTTCATGGCCTAAAAACTTGAAATATCATACACTCCAAAGTCGGGGTCTTTTTCCGGCTGCCATGTGCGGACATGGATCACGGGTTCTTCCGGCTTGTTCAAATCTACCATCAGAAAAAGGTAGCCCGTATCGCCGTAGCTTGTAGAAAAGTAATCCTGCTGGAGCTGAACGCCGTAGATTTCTCCCCCTGCGCCGGCTTTCTTTACGTTGATATCGGTAAGCTTCAGGTTCACGTACTCGTTGCTTTTAAAGACCGACGCAAGCTGCTTAATGTACTGCGTTTTGCTGTACTGCGTTAGCTTTGTTTCGCTGGTAAATAGCTTTTTTTCCGCATCGGCATAAGTTTTTACAATTTTGCCCACTATGATCAAAGCATTATCCGAAAAAATGGATTCAACGTAGTCAAGGCGCTTCAGCGCGTAGGCAGTTTTGTAGTTTTCGATGAAGTGAATGATGGCCACCCGCGAATATTCTCCCCATTTTTCGCACCTCAAAATATCGCTGCACACGCTATTCGGCAAGGCAAACGAGAGTGAGCGTATTTTACCGTCGCTTTGACCAATATTGAACACCACATCCTCCACGAACGCACGACGGTTGCTGCTGAAGCTGAAGCGCATGGGCAAGGAGCGCGCCAAAATGCCGTCTTCAAACTCCATAAACGAATATTCGGGCTTGGCAAGAAGCACCGCGCGCCCGTACTGTACCAAACGTGTAAACATATCATAGCCCTCGTCGGTAAAGCAGCTGCGTACCGAAGCGTAATTTTTTGTCCTGATGGCTTGCTCCACTCGCCCCAGCATGCTTAGAAACGGAGCGCCATCCACCATTTTAACGCCCTGCTTCGCCAACGCTGCCGTCGCTTTTCCGGCAGCGGGTGCTGCCGCTACAGCTGTGCGAGGCGTAGCGCGAACCGGTTGCTGCAGCTTGGTAAGCGGAACGGTTACGTTGCTCTTTTTGAAAATCACCGGATTTACCTTGGGTAGCACATCGCTCACCTCATTATCCGTTTTCCATTCATTTTCAAATATATACTCAATTTTTATGCGGGCGTCCCTGTGCGTGGCGCTGTCCCCAAACATTTCAACAATGCCTTGCCCATCTTTTGCGCTCACCGGCAACGACCAGCTCCTCCCGTCGAAAAACGAATAATCGCAGCTGACCGCCGGATGTTGATTATAGGTAATTTCAAGTATATACTGCACCAAGTTTTCGTCCGCCTGCGTGTTGACTACGGCAAAATCCAGCTTGTCAAGCAGCTCATTGATTTGCTTGGGCAGGTAAACATCCAGCCGTACCGTTTTGCCGTTGACCTCCATGCTCATGCTGTTGGCGTCGGGGTGGCTTTGCAGGAGCATCAGCGCCCAGTAGTAGTAGCGCAGCGCGTCGGCTACCTGATATTTTTCCTCCGAGCGGAGCGCAATTGCCACAAATTCTTTTACCTTTACCTCCCGTTCTGCAAAAATTTTATACACCTCCGCTTTCTTTACAAACCGAAACACGTGGACTTCAGGTTCTTCTCCCCAACTCAAAAGTTCGGTATTTTTGATGGTAGCGCTCGAGTAGGTTTTCACCAAGCTATTGACGTGCTGCTTAAAATCCGACTTCTTACTGCTTGTAACATCTGTGGTCTGCATGCTAAAGCGACTCTCCACGCTGGTCGAAATGCTACCGATAAGCATGGACAACGCTTGCTTATCCGCAAGCAAAGTAGTTTTACCCACACCTTCACCCCAATAGTAGGCGTTGTCCTTTTTTATCTGCTCCACTGTTTGCGAAAATGCGCACATGCTAAACAGCAGCAACAGCAATAACCATAAAATTCTCAAAATAAACCGACTATCATTCATCGCTTACTATAATTAGGACACAGCCAAAGATTTTAGCTACAATTGTTTTCCTCACAAGCTACAACGCCGTACAGGCATTATGCTTTTATCTTTTCATTATTTGTCGCCACAACACTATCCACACGTACACAAGCGCTGGAAACACAACAACCACCAGCTTATTATAGCTGTAAGCCCGAATAAATTCAAGCTGTATTACGGACAGTACTGCCCTCGCCATGCCACAGCCGTAGCACTCCCAACCAAACAGGTTGTAGAACAAACAAACGCTGTGCTGTTTAGCTAACCACTCAGCCGGAACAAAGTAAAGAAAAAAGGGAAGCAGTAAAATTCCTATTTTCTTTATTTGCACAGCAATTTCTCTAATTTTTAGAGGCCAAGGGCTGACCATAACCATCCCTATAGCTACCCGAAACAATCAGGATAAGGTCTATCAGCCACCAAATACCACAACCTCCCAACGTTAGCAGCTGAATAATTCCAATGCCTGTGCTCTTCGTGTAAAATCGGTGAATACCCAAACCTCCTATAAAAATGCACAACAATAGCGTGGTTAACCAGTCTTTTCTATTGTCATATTCAACCATGTGCTTTAGGCCTACCCCACATTTTACGCAAATGATTGCTTTTTCGGAAATTTCATTTCCACAGTTAGGACAAAACATATTGCTTCCAATTTTTATTTTTCCCGCTCTTACGGCTTTGCAGGCATTGCCCCGTTTTTGAAATGGCGTCCGGCTCCATTGCCTATGGTTCTATAAAATGTTGCTCGTAGCATTGCTTCGCTCACTCCGGGAGCCCATCATTTTGGTAAATATGGTGCGCATTAGGCTATCCGAAAGCTCATCGGCGCAGCAAGTAGTCCATAAAGAAATGGATACATTTTTTTGCACCGTTCGTAAAAGCATTAAAAACTTTTTGCAAATATACGCTGTTTTCATAGCACAATCATTAAATAATGTTGCTAATAAGAGCACAATTTGTGGTGAATTTGTCCGCGATTTGTTGACTAAAACGCCACAAGCCTGCCTATTTGCTATTGGCGCTTAGCAATGATGAGTAGTGGGAAAAAAAATCGTGGGAGAGCAGCGTAGAAATATACAAAAGTTGCTCGGTATCAATATGATGAGTTCGATAAATGCGGTATATGTTCGACCGGTCGCAGCTGACAGCGAAAAAAGAGGGCGCTACTGTATTTGCTCAATGCTATTACAGCAACATACAACAAGTTGGCATATATTTTGTGGGTTGTATAGAAAATGTTACACGCAAACTCTTGCGCCTACCAAGTCTTCAAATTTAAGGATAATCCCATTTTCAGTTGTCCACTTTCCACCTTTTTCTTCTGAGTATGAAAATATTTTGAGGTTGGGAGTTTCTGTAAGAGCATTCGTTACAATGCACAACCGATAAGAGTCCAAATTTTTTTGTAAGTTCTTATATTCGTTTGGGGTTAACTCTGCAGCTATTAAATTTCCTGAAAGTCCTTTAACTTCAAGTTTTAGCTCTGTCATTTCATTTTTGGCGTTTAAGTCCCAACCGACATTATCTTTTTCTACAGATATAATTTCATACCCAAGATTTTCGTAGTAATCCATCACTTCCTTTATAGCATTTTTTTCAACGAGTTGACGTTGTTCTGCGCTAATTTTACTGCATTTTGTGGAAGATTTGGCAAAGGGGTTTTTATTCTCAAAAATGTAATTTCTAACTGTTTTGATAAAATCAGGATTGTTGTCAGCATACCAAACATTGCTGCGTCCCATGTGTGCTTTCCCTTTGGGAATATAAATCACCCTTTCATCTTTTGCCAAAAGTCGTACATCTGCACTGTTTGCAGATGCATAGAATCCCATACTATCGCCGTGATAGGAACGCCGCGATTCTTTAGGCGCTTTTTGCTCGCGCCTATACACGGTCGCATTACGATACCAACCAACAATGTAAGACCTCCCTTTGGGTTTTGTGGCTATCCAAACCACGGTAATACCCGATATGCACTCATCAGCTTTTGATGCTCCAAGTTTTTCAATTTTAATTGTTCCGTGTCCGCTGGGTTGAACGTAGCCGTAAACATTTCCACGAAAATCCTCAAAGTTAAAAATTTCATGCCCATAACCTTTGACTCTAACAAATTTCCCGCCATTAATTATAGCATCTGTTTTGGAAAGACCTTGATAAAAATCCATCCATCCAACTCTAAAAAACACAATTTGATTGCTCATAAATTTGCCGTATTATTTATAACCGTTTTAAAACATCTATATCCTAATTATATTTGCTATTGTCTCCTTTGCCCAAAAATTTATAGATTCTCATTTGGTTCTCACTCAGGCAGCAAAACTTTTCGTCATCCTTACAAAAAAAACGATGCTTTTCTTTGGTCTTCTTTAAATCGCAAAATTTCCTTTGCTGGCTTAATCTCATATTCTGAATACAACCCTCAAAAAATGAATTTTTTGAATATATTTTAAATCATTATCCGTAAAATAAGAAATTAAATATGCTTTATTTATTTGTAAACTATTATTTTTATAAAACTTGGTAGTTATTAATTGTTATTTTCATCAAATTGACCATTTTTAATCCACCTCTTTTAATGCTCAAATTAATACGTTTTTCTTTTAAATTTATTTCTAATACTACATTACTTCCATTTTCATCAAGGTATGTTATATAAATAATATCTCCACGTACGCGAAAATCTTTATTCTCGTACTTCATCTCCATGTTTGTCCCCATAAAAGCGCTCATTAGCGGGTAGGTAATTTCCGTAAAATTCTTATCTACTTTTAGAATAACATCTACCCTCACGCCGTATTTCATGCCGTATTCTACATAGCCATTTATAACAATTCCTTTACTCTTTATTCTGCTATTACTACTGCTACTGAACAATGATGAAGCTATTTTTTCAATAGGTGCTTTTACTTCAGATTCATCTGCTACCTGTACTTTATCGTCGTTTTCTTGCAGACGTTCAAAAATTTCTATTCCTGAGTAAATTTCTTTTACTTTTTCAAATATTTCTTTTGAATTTGTGCCTATAAAGTAACCACCAATCGCCACAACAGCTGATGTTAGTATTATGAATAATATTTTTTTCATTGTACTTAGTTTGTCATTTTATTTGATTTTTTGCTGTGTCCAAAAAGACTTCATGGTAAATTGGGATTCCCTTGCGGTGCGCGCGGGTGTCTGGTTTTGGTTTGGTTTCCTCAATCATAAATATTCCCGCTGTAATGGAAGCCGCAAGCACAGCAACCCAAACTGCAACAATCCATTTATTTTTGCTTAAAATTCCTGCCATTGCTTGCTAATATTGTCGTTTTTTTAGAAACAGTACTGCCTTGAAATTCGTTGCTCACAATAAGAAACCCTGTTGAACTATTCTGGCTGGAAAAGCTATATTTCATAGGTATTTCCTGTTTTTCATCCTTGGGCATCAACATTACAGCTGTTTTTCCTGTTGGAAAATAGTAATCAACAACGGATGATTGCGCAATGGCTAACGACGAAAACGTGAACCATAATAAATTGGTGAGCGTAATTTTTTTCATTTTCTTTGATTTTATATTAGTAATACATTAAATTAGTTGGTATTCAGTTGCTCGTAGCATTGCTTCGTTCACTCCGGGAGCCCATCATTTTGGTAAATATGGTGCGCATTGGGCTATCCAAAAGCTCATCGGCGCAGCAAGTAGTCCATAAAGAAATGGATACATTTTTTTTGCACCGTTCGTAAAAGCATTAAAAACTTTTTGCAAATATACGCTGTTTTCATAGCATAACCATTAAATAATGTTGCTAATAAGAGTACAATTTGTGGTGAATTTGTCCGCGATTTGTTGACTAAAACGCCACAAGCCTGCCTATTTGCTATTGGCGCTTAGCAATGATGAGTAGTGGGAGAAAAAATCGTGGGAGAGCAGCGTAGAAATATACAAAAGTTGCTCTGTATCAATATGATGAGTTCGATAAATGCGGTATATGTTCGACCGGTCGCAGTGCAGCTTCTCAGCCAGCCACGAGGCGGAACGCCCGTCCTCCTGCATCTTGGCCTTAATCAGCTCGCCTATGTGAACGCTTTCCTTCATGCTCACGCCCGTTTTTGTGCAATAAAAGAAGCGTGGACTATACCGTATTTGCTTTCTGAGGTCTTAGACTACCTTGCAACACAAATAATTTAGCCCACGCCGGAGCGTGAGCGTATAACAATTATTCTTGTGTTGCCTTTGAAAGTGTCTAAGTTTCAGAAAGCTGGAATAAAGCTAACGCTTCTATCAATATGCTATTACTTTTTTACTATTCTATAATATCAAAAATTTAGTCGGTATTTTACGTCGCCTTTCGCGAGCGAATTTTAATTTTTTTTGCTTTTGTCGGCTTGCTGCAAGTAAAACAGCTGCTTTTGATGCTCTATCTCCTGCCTTAGCGCTTCTTCCGACGGTAAGTATGTTTTGTACTTTGAGGCAAAAAGCTGCTCATTACCGTGTAGTATCGAATACCTGGCTATATCTTCGTCGGTATCGGCGCACAAAATGACGCCAAGCGTAGGGTTGTCGCCGTCAGTTCGCTTCAGCTCGTCATACATTCTGATGTACATATCCATTTGCCCAATGTCTTCGTGGTTGATTTTGCTTGTTTTCAGGTCGATAAGCACAAAGCATTTGAGGTAATAGTTGTAAAAGACTAGGTCGATAAAATAATCCTGCTTTTCGGTGTGAATATGCTGCTGCCGAGCCACAAAAGCGTACCCCTTGCCGAGCTCCATCAAAAATTTTTGCAGGTTGGAAACAATACTTTTTTCCAGCTCCGATTCGGTAAAATCGCTGTTGGGCGATAGGCCCAAAAATTCAGCCACGACAGGATTTTTGATAAATTCCAGCTTGTCCTGCTGAAACGAAGCGGTAATTTGCTGCATTTCTGCCTTTACCAAATCCTTTTTGTGCGATTTTAGCAGACGATAATAATACTGCGAAGAAATGTTGCGCTGCAAAGTCCGCACGCTCCATGTTTGCTCTGCCGCTTCGTACATATACCAATAGCGCGCCTCGTTGTCTTCTACTTGTAGTAATATGCGATAGTGACTCCAAAGTGACTCCAAGTCAGGAGCGGACAAGATTTTGTCCACAGCGTGTCCAAAATTGCATCCTCAGATTTTGGACACGCTGTGTCCAAAATTACATCTTCGGATTTTGGACACAGTGTGTCCAAAATTGCATCCTCAGATTTTGGACACAGTGTGTCCAAAATTACATCCTCAGCTTTTGTGCTCACTGCGTGGAAAATATCGGGAAAGGCTTTATAAAAGCGCGTGAATTTATATAAGTTGCTATAATCAAAGCCTTTGCCATACAATTTTGTAAGCTCAGCTGCCAGCTGCTTTACCATTTCATCGCCATATTTTGCTCTGCTTTCGCCTTGCAGCTCTTCTTCTGCAATGCGCTTACCAAGCAACCAATTGCGCTGTACCATGGCCACATTTACCGCCTGCCAGGCAAAGCGCTGCGATTTTTCAATGATCTGCTGTATATCCTGCAAGATATTGTGGCTCTTTGCAGAGCTAATATCGGCGCTGTCCTTTTTTGTCAAATTATCCATATCACTTTTGTTTTTAGGGGGTAAAGTAGAAAAAAAACGCTATTCCCGCGCAGCTCTCGCCCCAGCGCTGTTCTTTTGCAGCGGCAAAAGCGCCCCAACAAAGCAGCGGCAGCAAACTTACACGAAAATTTCCGAATTTACAAGCGCAGGCAGCGGAAAAACTTTTTGCAGCCGAAAGACTTTGGTAGCGCCACAAATGAGCTGGTCTTTAATTAATTAGCCAACAACCATCGTTACGCTATTTACACAAAAATATTAATTGCCAATTATATTCATAAAAAATAATACTACTTCAAAAATACTATTAGCTTTTTTTATTCCCTATATACGCTAATAAAAATGGCTATTAAATACTATACTCAAGCTGATTTTTCTCCTTCAACCAGCCAAAAAGCCTGCCAAAAATTTTAACACAAAACCCCGTGCTGCGTTTTCAACTTACGCACGGAGTTACTCCACAAAATAATTGGTAGCGTCATACATTGTATGATGCCGTATTTTTCCGGATTGGCTTCGCTCCGGTTGCCCGCAGGGAAATAATATCAATAGAAAATCGGCGTCTCTCTTGTTCTCAATTTCCCGCAGGGAAATAATACCAATAGAAAATCGGCGTCTCTCTTGTTCTCAATTTCCCGTAGGGAAATAATATCAATAGAAAATCGGCGTCTCTCTTGTTCTCAATTTCCCGTAGGGAATTCATAGAAAGCGCCGAAATTGAAGCCTTACGGGTAGGGTGTTCAAACCTGCGTAATTTTTTCTGCTGATTTTTGCCGAAATCAGCTGATTCAACAACCTCATTTTCACCTAATTTTACAAACAAAACGACCTCAGTAGCCATGAAATACGCCACCTGCAACCCAACCTCATTAACCTCATAGAGCGATGCTGCGAGCGAACAATGAGGCAATGAGGTATTGCTCTCATCATATACTTTTGCTGCTGAGGTGGTTTTGTTTGAGAAATTAGGTAAAAATGAGGTTTTCGCTACCTCCTTTTCCAGCTCAATTTTCGGAAGAAAAATTTCGTACCTCCTGAACACCTTAGACCTACGGGCTATTGGTGATAAGGGGGTATCCTATTTTTCTATTGATATTATTGCCCTCCGGGCAAGCGAAGCGGAGCCAATCCGGAAAAATATAGCACTATACAATGTATGACACTACCAACAAAAGTTGGCATCCATATCTTTGGCATAATTCTCAAAAATTTCCAGCTTTGTGATTGTTCCCTCGTCAAAAGGTTTTTCATGTAAGCCTTTCCTTGGCATATATTTAACTTTTTAATTGCCAATTATGTTCATAAAAAATAATACTACTTCAAAAATACTATTAGCTTGTTTTATTTCCTATATGTGCTAATAAAAAATGGCTATTAATACTATACTCAAGCTGATTTTTCTCCTTCAACCAGCCAAAAAGCCTACCAAAAATTTTAATACAAAACCCCGTGCTGCGTTTTCAACTTACGCACGGGGTTACTCCATAAAATAATTATTAACGCTACTTTGCCAAACTTAACTTCGTTGGAAATCCTTCCCTCCCACCCCGAATAAATCCGGAGGTTATTCACGGGCAACGCCTACGGCGTTGGTCATCGTCGCTATTTTGCCGCCGTATAGCTCGCGCTTCGCGCAATTGCTCAACTTTGCTTTTTTTGTGCTCGCGAACTTGCGCTTCGCGCAATTCAAAATTCAAAATTTAGAATTCAAAATTTAGAGCTTACAGCAGCTCCTTTTGGTACTCCCTCAGCGTTTCCAGCACGTTGCTTCTCACGCTGATGAAGTGCGAAATGCCCTTGCTTTGCAGCTCCTCCTTGCAGGCGGGGTCGCCGGCAACCACCAAAATACCCTTACCGCCCAGCTTTGCGGCAATGGCGGGCACGCCCTCCGCGTACTCGTCGTCGGAGGAGCAGGCCACTACGATGTCGGCGCTGGCGGCAAGGGCGGCGTTGGCGCCCTCGTCCACGCTGGCAAAGCAGTTGTTGTCCGTCACCTTGAAGCCTGCCACGGCAAAAAAGTTGCTGGCAAACTGCGCGCGCGCCCTGCACATGGCGAGGTTGCCAAACGTGAGCATGAACGCCTGCGGACGCTTGCCGCTGCGCTCGGTTGTGAGCCGCAGCTCCTCAAAGGCTTGCGCTCCGCGGTAGGGCTTGAGCGGCTCGCCCACCTGCGTCGGCTTGTCGTCGCCGCCGCAGCCACAGGAGCACGCGGCTTTCCTATCCTTATCCGGGGCAACTGCGCTGCGCACCTCTTCGTCCAGCGTTTCGTTAAAGTTGGGGAATTGGTTGGTACCCAACAGGATTTCGCGGCGGGTAGCAATATTTTTGTCGTGCTTTTGCGCCGACGCCTTCACCTGCTCCTGAATAAATCCGGCCTTGAACGCCGCCACGTATCCTCCTTTTTCTTCCACCTGCTTGAAAAGCTTCCACGCCTCTTCGGCAATGCTTTGCGTCAGCGTTTCAATGTAGTACGATCCGGCGGCAGGGTCAACCACCTGGTCAAAGTGCGCTTCCTCCTTGAGCAGGATTTGCGTGTTGCGGGCAATGCGGTTGGAAAATTCGCTCGGCTTTTTGAACGCCTTGTCAAAGCGGAGCACCTCCAGCGAATCTACGCCGGCAACGGCGGCGCTCATGGCTTCGGTAGTTCCGCGCAGCATGTTCACGTAGGCGTCGTAGGCGGTTTGGTTCCAAGCGCTCGTAACGGCGTGAATTTTCATCTGCGCTGCGCAGCTCTTCTCCGGCTTGTAGGCGCTCACGATGTTTGCCCACAGCATGCGGGCGGCGCGTATCTTGGCAATTTCTATAAAGTAGCCTGCGCCAACGGCAAAGGTAAACTTCAGGCGGCGAGCCACTTCGTCCACCGCCAGCCCG
Source organism: Prevotellaceae bacterium (assembly GCA_031290835.1). Lineage (GTDB taxonomy): Bacteria > Bacteroidota > Bacteroidia > Bacteroidales > UBA932 > JAITMY01. Next base: position 8,315 of record JAISLN010000259.1, on the reverse strand, counting down.
CGGTCGGTGAGCTGCGCAAGGTATTCGTTGCCCATGCTCAGCGCAAACGCCAGTTCCTGCACGGCGGTGCCTCCGGCGTTGTGAATAGCTGCGCCCGACACGCCCACGTTGCGCAGGCGCTTCAGCTCGGCGGCGGCCACAACGGCGTCCTTCAGCCGGTCAAAGGCGTCGGCGGCGAGGAGACCCTTGGTGGTCAACTCGCGCAGCGGGTCGGCGTCGATGGAGGCTACCACCTCGTCGAGCTTGGCGCCGGTTTTTTTGGCGTAGGCCGTCAGCTTTTGGGTAAGCTCCGCAGCCTTGCCAACGCTGCCGCCGCTACCGTTACAGGTGCAGCCTACAAGGTTAACCTCCACAGCGTCAAGGTAAATACCTTTTAGCAAGGCGTCCAAATCAAGATCGGTGGACTTGCCCTCAAAGCAAAAGCCCAGCGAATTTACGCCCTTCATGAGCCCGTCGAGGGCTTGCGCGTTGGCTTTTTTCTCGTCGGTGCAGGCGCAGTAGGTTTGCCGCACCAGCCAGCTGTTGTGGTTTTTTGCGCCGCGCACGTACGGAAACTCGCCGACGGCAGCGCCCAGATGCTTCACGCTTTGGAGGTTTTCGGCGCGGTAGTACGGGCGCACGGCAACGCCTTCGGCGGTTTTCCAAACCAACTTCTTGTCGTAGTCCGCACCTTTGAGGTCTTTGGTAATCACCTCCTCCCACTGTTCGGTCGAAACCGGCGGAAATTCAGTAAATAGCTTTTTGTTTGACATGACTTTCATTTAAAAATTTTTATATATAAATTGCTTTTGACCAATAAATTATGGTGGTGTTATGTTAAGCGTTCAAAATCATTTTGCACCTCTGCCGCCGCCACGCCGCCGCAAAGGGCGAGTGATATACGGGGAGATTGGCTGCGCTGAGCTCCGCTATGCTCCGGTTCCTCGCTGCGCTACCAATGGCGCAAATCCGTTTCGTTTATGTTATCAACATTTTGTATTAATTTCGCTACGATTGCCCGTAGGGCAATAATATCAATAGAAAAACGGCGCCTCTTTTGCTCCCTATTCCCCGTAGGGGATTAACAAAAAGCGCTGAAGTTAAAGCCCTGCGGGCTATTGGCGATACGGGGGTATCATGTTTTTCTCTATTGATATTATTGCCCTACGGGCAACCGGAGCGAAGCGGAACTCAGCGAAGCCAATCGCCGCAGAACTCGGCACAACCGATACAAAGCCTCTATTTCCCATTGTTTAAAAACCAATAGCAAAATCACCACCCCCTACGGTTAACTTAATGTAGGCGCAAAGTTAGCATTATTTCGCGAGTTAAAAAGATTTTTTTTTATTTTTTATGCCACAATACTTTTTGCAATAAAATCCCCTACTTCGCTCGTTGACGCGGCCTTATCCCTGCTGATTTCTTCCGTGGCAACGCCCTTTTCCAGCGCGCGCTCTACGGCAGCTCGCACGTCCTGCCCCGCTTCGCGGTAGCCCAGATACTCCAGCATCATGGCAGCCGACAAAATAGCCGCCATTGGGTTGGCAATTCCCCTGCCCGCCCCTTCGGGAAAAGAGCCATGCACAGGCTCAAACAGCGCCACCTTGCTACCGACGGAGGCAGAAGGCAGCATCCCGATGGAGCCGGTAATCGCCGAAGCTTCGTCGGTGAGAATGTCGCCAAACATATTTTCGGTGAGTATCACGTCAAAAAATGCCGGCTGCTGCACTATCTTCATGGCTGCATTGTCCACAAACATGCTGTCGAGCTGCACGTTGGGGAAATCATTTGAAATTTTACTCACCGTTTCTCTCCATAATCGCGATGTTTCCAGCACGTTAGCCTTATCCACCAGCGTCAAATGCCTGCGCCGGCCTTGGGCAGCCTCAAACGCCAGCCGTGCAATGCGCTCTACCTCCTCAACGCTGTACGCGCAGAGGTCAAAAGCTTCGCTGCCGTTGCCTCTGCGACCTTTGTCGCCAAAGTATATCCCGCCCGTCAGCTCACGAAACACCACAAAATCCACGTCCGTTATAAGCGATTCTTTAAGTGGCGAGGCTTTATAGAGCGATTTGTAGGATTTTATCGGTCTGATGTTAGCGTACAATCCCAAGGTTTTGCGAATTTTGAGCAAGCCCTGCTCGGGTCGCACCGTTGCCGCGGGGTTGTTGTCGAAGCGGGGGTGCCCCACAGCGCCGAGCAATACGGCATCGGAGCTTTGGCAGCGCTCCACCGTAGCGGCAGGCAGCGGGTCGCCTGTGGCGTCTATGGCGCAAGCACCTATCAGCTCATACTTTAAGTCAAAATCTATATTGTACTTTTCATCAGCTGCTTGCAGCACTTTTACGGCTTCGGAAATTACCTCCGGCCCAACGCCGTCACCGGCAAGAATGGCTATTTTTTTCATGCTTACGTTGCTATAAATTTCATTGTTGACTATTTTACACGGACAGCGCATAGCTTTGTTAGCTCAATGCACCGGATTTCACTCTACTAAGCTCATACGCTTCAACTTTATCTTTAATTGAAAGTAGATAATCAATATCATCATAACCGTTTATAAAGCAATACTTCTTGTAGGGGTTTATGTCGAATTGTTCGCTTTGCCCCGTGCTGTTGATGGTAACTTTTTGCGCCGGCAGGTCAACGGTTACCGTTACCTGCGGATTTTTTTCCACCTCCCCAAAGATAGCTTCAACAAACGCTTCACTCAGCTGCACGGGCAGCACCCCGTTGTTGAGCGCGTTGCCCCTGAAAATATCGGCAAACAGCGGAGCGATTACCACGCGAAAGTCATAGCCGGCAATAGCCCACGCGGCGTGCTCCCGGCTTGAGCCGCAGCCAAAGTTTTTGCCCGCCACCAGCGCTTGCCCGCCGTACATCTTGCTGTTCAGCACAAAGCCGGGGGTGGGATTGCCGTTGGAGTCGTAGCGCCAATCGCAAAAAAGGTTAGCGCCAAAACCCTCGCGGTTGGTGGTTTTGAGAAATCGGGCAGGAATTATTTGGTCGGTGTCCACGCTCTCCACGTTTAGCGGAACGCAGGTAGTGGTTAGCACGTTAAACTTTTTCATAATATTTTACTACAATAAGTTATATATCGTTACTTAAACTTTTACATTAGCTCTCTCGGGTCGGTAATTTTTCCGGTAACGGCTGCCGCCGCCGCCGTGAGGGGGCTTACCAGCAGCGTTCGCGCACCGGCGCCCTGCCGTCCCTCAAAGTTGCGGTTGGAGGTTGAGGCGCAGTACTCGCCTGCGGGCACCTTGTCCTCGTTCATGGCAAGGCAGGCCGAGCAGCCGGGCTGCCGAAAGGTAAATCCCGCCTCCTCAAAAATCGCCGCCAGACCCTCCTCCCGCGCCTGCCGCTCCACCGACTTTGAGCCCGGAACGAGGTAGGCAAAAACGTTGGCGGCCTTTTTGCGCCCCCTGATAATTTGCGCAGCAGCGCGAAAATCCTCTATTCGTCCGTTGGTGCAGCTCCCAATGAACACGTAGCTCACCGGCTTGCCCAGCAGCTTCTCTCCGGCTTTGAAACCCATGTACTCCAGCGCCTTAACGTTTGGTTCGTCCGGCGGTATAGCCTCGTCAATACCCATGCCCATTCCCGGGTTGGTGCCGTAGGTAATGTAAGGTTTAATATCCTCTGCATCAAATATATACTCTTTATCAAATGAAGCATCGCTATCCGTAAAAAGGGTTTTCCAGCAGCTCAACTTTTCCTCCCACTCTGCCCCTTGCGGAGCGTACATGCGCCCCTTTACGTAGCGGAACGTTGCTTCGTCCGGCGCCATCAGCCCGCCGCGCGCGCCCATTTCGATGCTCATGTTGCAAACGGTCATTCGCTCCTCCATGCTCATGCTGCGAAAAGCCTCGCCCGCGTACTCCACAAAGCAGCCGGTGCCGCCGCTCGCCGTCAGCTGCGCTATGAGGTAGAGGATGGCGTCTTTTGCGCCGACTCCACGTTGAAGTTTTCCTTTAAGCGTAATGCGCATTTGCTTTGGCTTACTTTGCAGTAAGCATTGCGTAGCCAGCGCCATTTCCACCTCGCTTGTGCCAATGCCAAAGGCAATGCAGCCAAAAGCCCCGTGGGTGGCGGTGTGGCTGTCGCCGCAAACAATGGTCATGCCCGGTTGGGTAAGCCCAAGCTCGGGGCCAACAATGTGCACCACGCCGTTGTAGTCCGTATTTAAATCAAAGATAGCTATTCCGTTATCCCTACAGTTTTGACGCAGCGCTTCAACTGCCTTTCGCGACGCCTCCTCCCGGATGGGCAGGTGTTGGTTGAGCGTAGGCGTGTTGTGATCCGGGGTGGCGGTTACCTGCTGCGGGCGAAAAACCTTTAGTCCCCGCCTGCGCATAGCGTCAAACGCCTGCGGGCTCGTAACCTCGTGAATCAGCTGCCGGTCGATGTACAGCACGTCGGGGCCGTCGGCAATGGATTCGACAACGTGCCGCTCCCAAATCTTATCGAATAGCGTTTGGCTCATTTATTCAAAATATTTAAGCTGTTAATACATACCATTTTTATTCACCTAAAGTAAAGCTTTACTTCAATGCTTTTCCCACCGCATCCAAAAACGCTTCAACCGACGCTTGCACTATATCGGTATTAGCGCCAAATCCATAGAATAATATGCCCTTATACTCCACCGACATGTGCACCTTGCCGATGTCGTTGCTTCCGCGCGTAATTGCCTGTATAACAAAATCTTCGAGGTGAATTTTTTGCCTCACAATGCTGCGTATGGCGTTGAGCGAAGCGTCGATAGGCCCGTTGCCCAAGCCCACTTCGGTGAACTCCTCGCCGTTGTAGCCAAGCTTTACGGTGGCGCTTGCCTGCAAATTTTTTCCGCAAAGCACCTGTAAACCAATGAGTCGTATGCTCCTATCAACATTTTTATCGCGGTCAACCAGCACCAGCAGGTCGTCGTCGTTAATCTCCTTCTTCTTGTCCGCCAGCTCCAGAAAGCGCGGATATAGTTCGTCAAGTTCAGGTTTAGAGAGCTTTACGCCTATTTCCTCCAAGCGATGCTTTAAGGCAGCTCGTCCGCTGCGGGCGGTGAGGATGAGGGACGACTGATTAAGCCCAACGTCCTTTGGGTTAATGATTTCGTAGGTTTCGCGCTTTTTCAAAAATCCATCCTGATGGATGCCGGAGGAGTGGGCAAAGGCGTTGCGCCCCACAATAGCTTTGTTGGGCTGCACGGGCATGCGCATGAGCGTGGAAACCAAGCGGCTAATGGGCATGATTTTTTTGCTGTTGACGTCGGTGTATAAGCCTTTCTTTTTGTGGCTTTTCAGGATCATGACCACCTCCTCCAGCGAGGTGTTTCCGGCGCGCTCACCAATGCCGTTTACGGTTACCTCCACCTGCCGCGCCCCGTTGAGGATTCCCGAAAGCGTATTCGCCGTAGCCATTCCTAAGTCATTGTGGCAATGGGTGCTAATGATAGCCTTGTGGATGCTCGGAACGTGCTCTACGAGGTACTTGATTTTGGCGCCGTACTCGTGCGGCAGCGTGTAGCCGGTGGTATCGGGGATGTTGATGATGGTAGCGCCGGCGCCGATAGCAGCTTCCACCACGCGGGCAAGGTACTTGTTGTCGGTTCGCCCGGCGTCTTCGGCGTAGAACTCCACCTCGCCCACCAAGTTGCGGGCAAACTTAACAGCCTTAACAGCACGCTCTACAATCTCTTCCGGCGTTGAATTGAACTTATACTTTATGTGAAAATCGGATGTTCCGATGCCCGTATGGATGCGCCCCCGCCGGGCAAACTTGAGGGCGTCGGCAGCTACCTCAATGTCCTTTTCGACGGCGCGCGTGAGGGCGCAGATGGTGGGGTTGGTTACGGCGCGCGATATTTCTACCACCGAGCTGAAATCGCCCGGGCTGCTCACCGGAAAGCCCGCCTCAATGACGTCCACCCCCAGCGTTTCGAGCATGCGGGCTACCTCTATTTTTTCGACGGTGTTGAGCTGACATCCGGGCACCTGCTCACCGTCGCGCAGGGTGGTGTCGAATATGTAAACTTTTTCTTTCATGGAAATAAATACTTACTTACGTTCGGCGTAAACAATGATATAAGACGATAGCAACCTGCATTTTACAGGGAATAGCTTGAGGAAATAGCTCAACAGCTTAATCAGCTTACGGAGAAGCTTGCTGCCCGCCGCAGGCTCCAGCCAAACTATGGGCTTGCGGCTATACTCTACCGAAATGTTTTTAAGCCCCAAATCGGTTGCTATATTCCTCAACGTGGAAAGCTTCATGCTGCTCAGGTTGTGGGCGCGAAAATTTTTCCTATCAAAAACGTACTGTATCAAGCCGTTTAACCCTCTAAAATTCGGTAGAATAATTAACAATTTACCCCCCCCTATTTTAATATTTTTTAAGCTTATAAGATTAACATGCCGCTGCATTACATCTCTTGTATCGACAAAATGCTCAATAAATCCGTAGGAAAAAACGATATCGTACTTTTTATCCGTTTCAAATTTGAAAAAATCGGACTCAATACAGCTTATCGTGCCCTGAGGGATACCATTAATCTTCTCAAACTTGCCGACCATATTTTTATCAATGTAAAAATCCAGCAGGGATACCTCCTTGCATCCTCTTTTATAGAAATAGGCTGCAAAAACACCCGGAAATCCGCCTATTTCGATAAAGCTGTTTGCACCGTCAAGTTTTGGTAAAAATTTCTTGAACGGAACTTTTGCAGGAATTTTTTCGTACTCGTAGCTCTTCCAGTACTCCTGCCAATACTTTCGGTCTGTTAAATTTTTTTCCGTCATTTTTGCGCTGAATTTACTATTTTTTGAATTAAAGAAATGATTTTCATTTTAGCTGCTCAACGACCCCGTTCACCTTCAGCTTGATTACCTCCATATTTTCCAGCCCGTCGTTGTCGACCGCCTTCACCGCTATGTGGTGAACGCCGCCCGCGAAGCTGTGCCGCTGAACGCCATCCCTGTCCATGATGACCGACGGCTTGAAACCCTCCGAGGAGATATACGAAAAATCCCAGCTGTAAAACTCAACGCCGCCGGGACTTTCGCCCTTCACCACCAGCTCTATCACGCGAGCGCCGTCGGCCTCGCGCGACAGCTCGTTGGCCTCAAACGATAGGCTCGGCTTCCTGGAAACGGGGATGATGCTCTCCACCGTAACGAGCTTGATGCTGAGGTTTTCCTGATTCTTGAGCCGAGCTACCTCCTGCACCGCGCCCTTGCTGAACGAAAAGGCTACGATGTACCCAACGGGCGCACCGGCTTTTACCCGCTTCTCAAAGCCGGCCTTGTCAAACTGCTTGGCGGATACGGAGAAATTTTTCACCACGTTTACCCCTACCCCCTCCGTGCGCTTTACCTGCACCGGGGCGCCGTCGGCCGCCGTGCCGTCAACGCCCGCGTCGCCGCCCTTTTTGCCGTGGGCAACGCCCCCAAGCTGACCGATAATCCAGCTCTCGAACTCAAAGGCGTCTTTGCTGCGCAGCGCGTCGTAGTCGTACTTGTGCAGCTGAAGCGTGTAGGAGTTCGCGTACAGGTTGGTGAACAGGTCGGTTTGCTGATGCAGCCGTAGCTCGGTAACCTTAACCGCCTGCACCGACTGGTCAACCCCTATCCACTTGCGGTTGAGCTTGTCGGCAACGGCAATCGTCGTGCCGCCGCCCATAAAGGGGTTGAGCACAAGGTCGCCCTCGCTGCTCGCGCAACGAATGATGCGCTCCAACAGCGCCACCGGCTTTTGGGTGGGGTAGCCGATGCGCTCCTTTGCCGATGGGGCAAGGAATGAAATTTGCCAAACATCATTTTCATTAACACCTTTTTCATCTATTTCTTTATCACTCACAAGAACAGGGGTATCTCCTTTTTTGAAACGATGTAGAACAGCGCCTTTTTTCTATCAATAGAGCCTTCCGTATAGTCGGTATATTGTGGGTTAAATGTGTATATGTTTGTTTTTGAATAAAAGTAAATGGTATCGTGCAGCTTTTGAAAATTATTTGCCACTCCAGTCCATTTACGATAATGCTATACTATTTCATTCCGAAAATTGCTTTTCCCAAAAATCTTATCCAAAATCTCCACTCGTATATAGGCATTAGCGTGCTAGTCGCAGTGCAAAAAGATGCTGCCGGTAGGCTTCAGCACGCGGTGCATCTCCACAACGCGCTCCTTGAGCCACGAAATGTAGTGGTCAACGCCGCCTGCCCACCTATCCTGAAAGCTGCGCACCTCGCCCTCGTCGCCCCAGATGACCTCGTAGCTGCGGTTGCTGAAAAACGGCGGGTCGAGGTAGATCAAGTCCACCACGTCGCTCTCCATGCCCTTTAG
>JAISLN010000258.1 GCA_031290835.1 Prevotellaceae bacterium | reverse complement strand
CTCCAGTGCAGCAAAGAAAACACAGCGGCAGCGATAAGTATGGCCTTGTAAGATGATACTTTTTGGTAAAGAGGTTTTTGAAGAAGCCCAATCGTCAGTATACTCTCAAAAACAGGCGCAAAAATCCCCGTATCTAAAACAGAGCCTATCATTAGCTGATTCTCGCTATTTAAGGCAAGCACAATGCTGTCAAATTGGCGCCAATGCAATGTAAATAGCTGATATTTTGTAATTGAACTTTCAAATACGGTATGCTTTAAATATTGGAGAGAAAAAATAAGAATCAGAAAAACAACCACAAATGTGGTTGTGTTTTTAAGCAATATAAATTCGCGATAACCTTTTCTTTTTATATACCAAGTGAAAACTCCCCCTGTGAACATAACATATAAAGCAATTTCTACTATAGCGCTAAGGTTATCGTTAACGATATAGCTATAATTCAATACAATGGCGAGAGCAAGCAGTATGTCCCGTATAAAAAAGTGTATTACAACAAAAGGAACAAATGGCATAAATCGCTTTATAGCCTTCTGAAAATGCAAATGCTTCATTAAATTACAACATATTTATTGTCAATAAGTTATTTCAAATTTGCGTTTGGGAATTATTTTTATCTTGCATATTTTTGCATATATCCTTCCGGAAATTGCTTTATATTTACCATCCTTTCGTAGTGCGGATTGCGCCCAATAAGCTGCACCTGCCCGCGCTTTTTGTCAAAATACACCATTCGGAAGCGGCGGGCAAAGTTTGCCGTGATGTATGAATTATGTTCGCCATAATCCGGGACTTCTTCTATTCTAACGTGCAGTAATTTGACGTTATTCATCTCCATTGAGGACTCATAGTGCCGCCCCCTTTAGCTGCTCCGGTTTATACTTACGCTTACCGGTGCAAAGGTGTTGAACCATTTCTTCATCCAAGCATAGGTAAGCAGCATATCCACACCTACCAGCATATCAGGTGTTAGCTGTAACCATTCGGAATAACCCGTATCAAAGAATAACCCGTATCAAAGTAAGTGTTGGCGCATTTCATACGTTTTCCGTCTCTCATGATCGTCATTTTTACTTTTGGCTTGCCCCCAAATTTCGTATAGCCCCACTTTAGCGTAAGCACCTCTTCGTCGGGCTATATGGGTAGCGGTATATCATTCTTGGAGATGGCTACCGTATCGGTAGAAAAATCAAACCGAAATGGCAGGCATAGCAGTAGAACTTTTACGGTTATAACTTCTGCGGCAAATATAATAATAATAACTAAACGTGATAAACGTTTACTACACAAATACCGTTCATTTTGAGCTATTTAATTAAAAAAAATACGTTGTGTTGCTGAATATAACCGAGCAAAACCTGCGCCATGAGGCGACATCCCGCAGCACTTTGCCCGGCATAGGCTTGGCGCCAACCCAAACATGGTGGAGTATTTTGGGTGGCACGACATCCTTTCTTCTGTTAATTCTATTTTCATTTTGCAAAGGTCTGTATTTTATTTATGCTGTACAAATCTCCCAAGTTTTCGCAAACCATTCCTTTTCGAGCTATACGAGCTCAAAAGAATTTCAAGGGAATTTTTGCAAAAATTGTCCACGATGCAAAAAAATCATTATTTTTGCCGATGCTAATTATGCTCATGGGTAGCTCTACATTATTATTAATTAAAAAAATATACGTGCCATGTTCCGTTCTACTTGTCTTTTTTCTTTCGCTTTTGCTTTTTCGGCAGCAACCTCCTCTGCACAACCGCAAAACGACTTTACGCTATGGTACGACCGCCCCGCCGAAAAATGGGTAGAGGCTATGCCGCTGGGCAACGGGCGGCTGGGCGCCATGCTGTACGGCAATCCGGCGCACGAGGAGCTGCAGCTCAACGAAGAAACGCTGTGGGCAGGCGCACCAAACAACAACCCCAACCCAATGGCCAAGGAGAACTTGGCGCGTATTCGTCAGCTCATCTTCGAGGGGAAGTACAGGGAGGCGCAGGCGGCTTGCGACAGCAATATCCAATCAAAAACAAACCACGGAATGCCCTACCAGCCTTTGGGCAGCTTGTGGCTCACGTTTGACGGGCACGAAAAATTTTCCTCCTGCTACCGCGATTTGGATTTGGAGCGGGCGACCGCTTCGGTCAGGTATAAGGTGGGCGACGTGGAGTTTAGGCGTGAGGTGATAGCCTCGTTTCCGGCACAGGTGGTGGCAATCCGCCTAACTGCCTCAAAACCGGCGCAGCTGAATTTTTCAATGCAGCTAAGTAGCCCGCAGACCTCCACCATCAAGGCGCAGGGCGACAATTCGCTGACGCTTGAGGGCATTTCGGGCGACCACGAGGGGCTCAAGGGCGCGGTGAAGTTCTACGCCATAGCAAAAGTGCTGCTCAACGGCGGCGCTGCCACCGCCCACAATGCAGTAGTAAGCGTAAAAAACGCTACGTCGGCAACCATCCTGCTGTCGGCTGCCACCAGCTTCAACAATTACAGGGACGTTAGCGGCAACGCTGCCGCCCGCGCCGAAGATTTTTTGAAAAATGCGGAGAAAAAAACTTTTGACATCCTGCTCAACGAGCATACGCAGGCATACAAAAGGTACTACGACCGCGTAAAAATACACCTCGGAAGAACGGCGCAGGCAGACAAAACAACCGACGTTCGGATTCGCGAATACTCCTCGTCGAGCGACCCGCAGCTGGTGGCGACTTATTTTCAGCTTGGGCGCTACCTGCTCATCTGCTCCTCGCAGCCCGGCGGACAGCCCGCCAACCTGCAGGGCATCTGGAATTACCAAATGAATCCCCCATGGGATAGCAAATATACCACCAACATCAACGCAGAAATGAACTACTGGCTTGCCGAAGCTGCCAACCTAAGCGAAATGCACGAGCCGTTTTTGCAGATGGTACGGGAGCTCTCGGAAACCGGGCGGCAGAGCGCAAGCGTCATGTACGGTGCGCGGGGCTGGACGCTGCACCACAACACCGACATTTGGCGCGTTACCGGAGCCATAGACCGCGCCGCGTCGGGCGCGTGGCCGCTGGGCGGAGCGTGGATGTGCCAGCATTTATGGGACAAATACCTGTACTCCGGCGACAAAGAATTTTTGCGCAGCGCCTACCCGCAGCTGAAGGGCGCGGCGGAGTTTTTTTTGGACTTCCTGACGCCCGAACCTAAGCACGGATGGCTGGTTGCTGCCCCCTCCGTATCACCCGAAAATACGCCGAAAACGCTGCCGGTACGGGCCGAAGTTTTTGCCGGAAACACGATGGACAACCAGCTGATTTTCGATTTATTTTGCAACACCATACGCGCTGCGGAGGCGCTGGGTGTTGATGCGGATTTTGCAGCGCAGCTCAGCGCAACCCGCGCAAAGCTTGCGCCCATGCAAATCGGGCAGCACAGCCAGCTGCAAGAGTGGATGCACGATTGGGATGACCCGAAGGACGAACATCGGCACGTGTCGCACCTTTGGGGGCTGTATCCGGGCTGCCAAATTTCGCCCTACCGCACGCCGCAGCTCTTTGAGGCGGCCAAGCAATCGCTCATCTACCGCGGCGATGTCTCCACCGGCTGGAGCATGGGCTGGAAAGTTTGCCTGTGGGCGCGCCTGCTGGACGGCAACCACGCCGCCAAGCTCATAGCCGACCAGCTCTCGCCCGTGCGCCCTATTTCACCGCGCAAGGAGAGCGGCGGAACGTACCCCAACCTCTTCGACGCCCATCCGCCCTTCCAGATAGACGGCAACTTTGGCTGCGCCGCCGGCATTGCCGAAATGCTTGTGCAAAGCCACGACGGCGCGGTACACCTGCTGCCCGCTCTGCCCGACGCATGGCAAAGCGGCAAAATTTCCGGGCTGCGTGCGCGGGGCGGGTTTGAAATTGTGGAGCTGGAGTGGAGCAACGGAACGCTATCGCGAGTAGCCATCAAATCGACGCTGGGCGGCAACCTGCGCCTGCGCACACATAGCCCGCTCACCCTGCGGGGAGAAGCAATGGCGCAGGCAAAAGGAGAAAATCTCAACCCGCTTTTTGCGCTGCAAACCGTAAAGCCGTTTATTGCTTCGCCGCAGGCAACGCTGCGCACGCCCTCGCTCAAGCCCAGCCTTGAGTACGACGTGGCTACGGACGCAGGAAAAACCTACACGTTTTTGCTCGTCAGGTAGAGGAGAAGGCGCGGAGAATACGGCAGCGCAATCAGCAAAATATGAGGAAATGTAAATCGCCGCTGCAATTTTTTCTGCAAATAGCAAAAATCCTCTTGCGCATTAAAAAGAATTTTTTACCTTTGTGCCCGCAAATATTGCATTCGGGGTGTAGCTCAGCCCGGTTAGAGTACGCGTCTGGGGGGCGCGTGGCCGCTGGTTCGAATCCAGTCACCCCGACC